>JAAKFT010000015.1 GCA_011064935.1 Chlamydiota bacterium
CCCGATCGCTGGGCGAGCGCTCGTCAGCAAAAATAGACCCTGAAACGCTCAATATTTCTCAACATGGCTACATTACCCGCTTACCCTCCTCAACACGAAATTGTCCGTGCTTTCTTAACCGACACCTGTTTTCACAGCATAGGTATTAGAAGGCAATATAGTGAAATGAGTGCTGTTGAGAGAGAGAAGTGGATTAAATTATTCCGAGAATCAGCAACCGTTGTTCCTACAGAAAGCGCTATCAATATTTCTAATGGATTATCGATGGTAGAGAAGTTTAAAGATTCACTGGATTTAGGGGCAACATTTCAGGACTGGGCAATAGTTAGCTCCTATGCCATGGATAATGGATATACTCTAGTGGGTCGTATTCCTCCCTCGCAGAAAACAAGTTATATTACGGAATGTCTAGAAGTGGTTACTATGCCAAATTTCCGTGAATGTTCCTCAGATCAATTCTTCGAAACGGAGAAAGAGTTCATACAAAAAAAATCCCCAAAGAACATCGAATTTCAGATTCTTAAACAATCTCCTTCTGAAGTTGTATATTGCTATTCTCACCCCATGGACCACCTTCTGCTCACCGCTGTAGTCAGAATTTTGCTGGCAGATCAAGGTTATTTTTCTGTTACTTATAAGCGTGGATTACCCAGAAAAATGAAAAAAACAGAGATTTCTCAATGGCAGAAACAGTTAGAAACTATCAAGATTCGAGGTAGTTCTAAATTCGCTGATTGTCACAGTAGCTGACTGTGTTGAAAAGAAAAACGATAAATCACAAAGGAGGCTTTTCAACTAATTTCTATCTAAAAGCCTTGCTTAGAGGGAGTTAAAAATCGAGTTCACGTGGTATTAAGCGCTTTCCTGAACCTCGTCCTCATGGGCGAGCATCTCGGATGCTTGTACTAGACGCGGTGTCTGCTCGACGGGATTCACAGATTCAATCTCTCGATCAGCCCGGGATTCGAGATCTTTAAAACGGCGAGCACTCACCAGTACTCGAGACTCATTAGATCGAGTGGTACCGGAACTATCAGGTTATTTGATACTCTAAAAAGACTTCGGAGAGTGCATCGGTAATATCTGAGGCAACCATGGAGTAGGAGGAGAGGTCTTGAGCGGCTATTTCGCCTGCTAGCCCATGGAAATAGACTCCTATCGCCGCCGCCTCAAATGGTGTGCACTGTTGAGCCAGAAAGGCAGCTATGATTCCAGTCAGCACATCTCCACTTCCTGCAGTCGCCATCCCTGGATCTCCACGAGAACAGATGTGAGGCACCTTTCCTGGGTGAAAGATAATCGTAGGAGCCCCTTTGAGAACGAGGGTGATCTTCTTCTTCTCAGCATACTCATGGCAGCGGGTAATCAATTCGGTGATGGGAAGCTCTTCAGTTACACCGAGGAGCCGAAACATCTCTCCATGATGAGGTGTCATCACGGTTTGTGGAGGAAGATCGATGGGGTGTTTGGCCAAAATCGTCAACGCTTCAGCATCTATCACGCAAGGCTTATCAATCTTGGGCAATAGCTGTGTGAGCAGTTTCTCTGCTTCTGAAGAAGTGCCAATACCGGGACCAACAAAAACAGCACTGGCTCTGGGCAGCGCTGCCAATATATCATTCTCGTCTTTGAATCCTTCACGGATCAACTCGTAAGGCGCTCCAGCAAGCTCGGCTCTCATACCATGGGGATGAAGTAGGCGGACAATCCCTGCGCCCGCTCTCAATGCTGCGTAGCTGGTTAATATGGGAGCGCCGGGCATTCCCGGAGACCCTCCGACGCCGACAACATAGCCGGCCTGATATTTGTGGCGCGTTCTGACAATTTCGGGAAGAAATGGGTCTACGTTATTATCATCGAGAAGGATAAAATCCTCTTCTGCTTGCTCGATAAACTCCTCGCCAAGGCCGAAATCATAGACATGCACTTTACCGACAAAGTTCCAGGCTTCTCCTAAAAAACAGCCTGTTTTAGGTAATCCCAAGAAGATGGTCTCGGATGCATGGATGGCAATTTTCTCCACTTCCCCGGTGTTGCCATTTATTCCGGAAGGGATATCGATGGCCACAATCGGCAACCCGGAGATATTAGCCCTTTCTATGGCACTGAAATAGAGCCCTTCGACCGAGCCTCGAAAACCGGTTCCAAGAATACCATCGACAAGCAGCTCGGCATCATCGAAAGAGATTTCGCCAGCCTTGTCGATATATCTGATTTTGCCGCCCGCTTCCTTGAACCGTTTGCTCTGGAGTTGACAGAGGGGGCTACTCTCTTTTATGGGAGCCAAAGCGATCGCTTGAACTTCAAATCCTCCATTCAAGAGCTCTTTGCCTGCCGCATAGGCGTCGCCACCGTTGTTGCCGCGGCCGCAGAGGAGCATAATTTTGGGCTTGAGATGATAATGGGCCACACACTGCTGAATGAGCACTGATATGCCTACTCCAGCCTGGTTCATAAACGCTTCTTCGTTAGATCCATGCTGATAGGCAAGCTGTTCGATGCGCGCCATCTCTTTTGCTGTCACAACTTTCATACTTGTTTACTCCTTAGGGCTGATCCTCTGGAATATACCCAACGGGTGGAATAATAAACACGGTTTGTAATTCATCCATATTCCCGATAGTAGGGATAGCCTCTAGATCATAGGTATACCCTCCCTCACGAAGGGGATAGACTTTGGTCACTTCGGCCACTTGCAATCCGGGGGGAAAGACTCCATCCATACCGGTGGTCACCAACAGATCGTTGGGTTTGAGTATCGGCATCGCCGGAAGAGGTGAGAAAGGATCCAGGGGCTCTCCCGAGTGGAGATCTCGCGCAGGTCCCTCCTCATCAGCAAAGTCATAATTAAACCCGACCCCTTTCAAACAGTGGCCTCTTTTTCTCCACATGGGAGTGCCTGCTCCTTGTAATATTCCTTTGGCGAGATACCACCCTTCCAAATTCTGTGAGAGGTAACTCTTCAATGTCTCGATATATTTAGCAAATTCATTGGGGGGGACGGGAAGATCTGAGCGAGTCAAGAGTGCTCGGTTCAACACCTCAATATGCTCGACGAGCAAGACATTTTGAGGATATCCTCGAACCGCTCTAACAGCCGGCTTTAGGCCCAAGTCTGTGATAAGACGAACACGTGACTGTTTTTTGCCAACATAATCGATCGCTCCAACCACTGAGCGTCCGAGAAGGACAGGACTATTTTTGGCCACAACTAAGCGCCCAATCGTTCGGTTTGTCTCTTCTCCAACATTCACCCAAAAAGAGCTGGTCCAGTTGGCGGGATCACGGTAGATCACTCGAGCGGGAATAGAGTGTGTTTGGCTCTCTAGCAGAGAGAGGGCCTCTTCATGTCGGTGGAAAGCGTCATTTTTGAGATCTTTCAAATAGTTCTCGACCGCGCCCTGTTGCCCCAGAAGGGCTTTTAATTTCCCAATCTCCACTCGAAGCAGATGGTTCTCCCCTTCCAAACGCTTTTTTTCCAGATCTTCGCCCTTCTTTGCCGTGCACTGCTTGCGCCATGGGACCAAAAAAGCGATGGTTTTTCCCCGTACCTTCTCTATAAAAAGGGCCGGAAGACTCATCAAAAAAAAGAGGGTAAGAGCTAGAAAAAGATATTTTTTATAGGATCTTCGTCGTTTCATAGATGGCGTCCACTACATAGTCGAGATTCTCGCTATTGAGTCCCGCAACGTTGACTCTACCATCTCCGGGCATATAAATCGCATACTCTGCAATCAGCTTATCCACTTCGTGCTGCTTGAGGCCTGTATAAGAGAACATCCCTCTCTGTTTTTCGAGAAATTCAAACTTCTGCAGTCCTTTTGCTTTAAGAGCTGTCAGGAAAGCGTTGCGCGTCTCCTCGATACGACAACGCATCGTGGCAAGTTCCGCTTCCCAGAGCTTTCGAAGTTTCGGATCTTTTAATACAGTCGCGACAATACGAGCGCCATGGCAGGGCGGGGTCGAATAGATCCCTCTGACACATTTCTTGATTTGACTCCCCACTCTTTTGGCCACCTTCCCATCCTGGCAAACTGTGAATAATACCCCTGTTCTTTCGGCATAGAGGCCAAAATTTTTCGAATATGAGGCCGCGATCAAAACCTCCAGCCCTTCCTTAACAAAGAGACGAATGGGAGCCACATCTTTTTCAATGCTCTCTCCAAACCCCTGGTAAGCATTATCAAAAAATGGGATCAGTCTTCGTTTTTTGATAAGAGCGCAGAGCTCTTTCCACTGCTCATAGGTCGGGTTTAACCCAGTAGGGTTGTGGCAGCATGTTTGCAAAATAATCACATCGCCTTCATGCATCTTTTCGATGGCGTGGTACATCGCCTCAAAGTCAAATCGACACTCCTTCCAGTCATAATAGGGATAAGTCTCTACTTCAAATCCCATTTGAGTAAAGATTCTCCGATGATTATCCCATGTTGGATCGGAGAGGAAAATCCGTTTACATCCACTTTTCAAAAGCAGCTCACCGCCAACTTTGAGTGCTCCTGTTCCTCCTATACTCTGTATCGCAAAAATCCGATCGTCTGTAAACTCTCCCAAAACCAGCTTTTTCGTTTGCTCAATAAAATCGCCATCACCGGCCATGGGGAGATAGTCTTTACTCGTCTCTTCCTTAAGAAGAACTCTTTCCGCCTCTTTTACACTGGTCAATATATAAGGCTTCAAATCTGCCGTTTTATAGACTCCCGCTCCCAGGTTCACCTTATCCCTGCGTTCATCTGCAGCAAAAGCCAATGTAAGCCCAAGAATGGGGTCAGAAGGTGCCATCCCAAGATGTTCAAAAAAACTCATTACATATCCTTTTTAAGGGGCTAATATAACAAAGCTTCAAATAAAAAGGTAGAATCGATATAGTTACACGCTCTTTTAGGTGAGCATTCAAAGGGTTTACCTTATGGGGCGTTAGCTCAGTTGGTAGAGCGCAACAATGGCATTGTTGAGGTCAACGGTTCGATCCCGTTACGCTCCATCTCTATCATTTCTTTAAAAACTCATTTCCTGTATAATAGTGTTTATGAACAAGCGCGTTATAGGAAATATTTTACTTGTGGTTGCCATGGGGTTGGGCTGGCTGACTGGCTGGTCTGAAATCTCGTTTTTCAATACCGCTGCAGAGACTACTTCCGATCTCTTTTTGAGATTACTCAAACTTCTAAGTTTGCCAATCGTCTTTCTATCGATTACCTCGACCATCTCAGGAATGAAAGATTTTCAAGAGATGAAGCGGATGGGTAAAAAAATTCTTACTTACACCGTCGGCACAACTCTTGTTGCTGGAGCAGTGGCACTGCTGCTTTTCGTGTTCGTCAATCCAGTCAAAAGCGTCCTCTCTCTCGAGCAGGGTGTGGCCGCCATTCCCGCACAGGCTTCTTATTTCTCATTCTTATTGAATATTATTCCCTCGAACCTCTTTCAGGCCTTCGCCGAAAACAACGTCATCGGTATCGCTCTTATCGCCATCATGTTGAGCATGGCTATTCTCGTCTTGCCGAAAGACCAAAAAGAGTTTCTGCACAAGCTCTTCTCGAGTCTCTTTGCCGCCCTTCTGAAAATCACCACCTTTGTCATCACCCTGATGCCTCTGGCTGTTTGGGCTTTTGTCAACATACTAGCCAAAGATCTCAAAACCAACTACGACCACTTTAGTACTCTGATGCTCTACCTCGCATGTGTCGTCGGTGCCAATCTCATTCAAGGGATCATCATCTTGCCGCTCATGCTCAAATTCAAGAAAATCTCTCCCTGGAAAAGCTTGAAGGGAATGGCACCTGCTCTTACGGTGGCCTTCTTTTCTAAATCTTCCAGCGCTGCGCTCCCTGTGGCTATTCGCTCAGCGGAAAAAAATCTAGGTGTCTCCAAAAAAGTCTCCAGTTTTACTCTGCCGCTCTGCTCAGTGATCAACATGAATGGCTGTGCCGCCTTTATTCTGATCACCACACTCTTTGTCGCAATGCTGAATGGTATGGTTTTCGGCCCTTTTGAGATGGTCGGGTGGGTATTTATAGCCACGCTAGCCGCGATCGGTAATGCCGGCGTTCCAATGGGCTGCTTTTTCCTTACCAGCGCTCTGCTGATCGGGATGAAAGTGCCGCTCTATACTATGGGACTGATCCTTCCTTTCTATGCTATCATTGATATGGTTGAGACAGCGCTCAATGTCTGGTCAGATGCCTGTATCACCATCGTTGTCGATAAAGATCTCGCAGAAGAAGCATCCGCTCCTGTTGTAGATCCCCTCCCTGAAGTCATCTCTGAGTAATAACTTGAATTCGATTTTGAAATACCTGAGATTCAGCAAGTTTTTTCAATTCTAGGTCGTCTTAAAAAAACAACCTCCAGCAGATTACGCAACAAGGCCAAACGAAACTAAAAGGAGAAAGGATATGTTAAAACCAGTAGCGAATATCCCAGTAGTAAGAGAGAACGAGGGTCCTGCTAGACCCAAGGACCGGGAAGGATGGGTCACAGAGCCGTTCGCATAGGAGGCTTAACAACGTTTGCTCTGATTCCTGTTATTGCATTAGGGGTTCTGGCTAGTTTACCTACGGCTGAGGCTCTAGGAGGACCTGGCACCTGGGCCCTCCCAGTTTGTTTGGGAGCTTGTATTGCTGCTACGGCTGCAGCTTCATCAACGGGGCCCTGGACAGGCTTTGCCGTTTGGACCGGCTGCAAGGCTCTTTGCATTGCGGGGGCTGTTGCATTCTAACATTTCCAGAATCCATTAGATCTGTTGTTTTCTGCTTAAGTTGGTAATACAACCCGAAGTTCAGGTTAATACAAGGGGGGAGGAAAGTGCCTCCCCTTTAAAACAATAGCAGCAATTTGGTCTTGCCCAAAACGACTATTCGCTTTCGAGGAGATCAAGAAAGGCTTTGAGTTGTTTGGCACGGATGGGATGACGCATTTTGCGAAGCGCCTTAGCTTCGATCTGACGAATCCGCTCGCGCGTCACATTGAAAGCTACGCCCACCTCTTCGAGGGTCTTGGGCTTGCCGTCAAGAAGACCAAACCGCTGAATCAAGACGATCCGCTCTCGCTCGGTAAGAGTTTCGAGCACTTCATTCATCTTGTCTTTCAGAATGGAGTAGCCTGTCGCTTCAGCCGGAGATTCGACACCGGTGTCTTCGAGAAAATCACCAAACTGACTCTCGCCTCCCTCGCCAACTTCAGCTTGAAGAGAGATCGGGTGTTGGGCAATTTTGTAGATCTCCCTAACTCTGTCAGGGGTGAGGCCTAGCTCTACAGCCAACTCTTCTGGAGAAGGTTCCCGGCCGGTCTCCATCATCAGCTTTTTCGCTCCACGAAGCACTTTGTTGATCGTCTCGATCATATGGACCGGAATTCGAATCGTTCTGGCTTGGTCAGCAATGGCGCGGGTAACTGCTTGGCGGATCCACCAGGTAGCGTAAGTCGAGAACTTATACCCTCGGCGATACTCAAACTTTTCGACCGCTTTCATCAAGCCCATATTGCCTTCTTGGATCAGATCCAAGAAAGAGAGGCCGCGGTTGGTATATTTTTTTGCGATGGAGATGACAAGTCGTAGGTTGGATTCGACCATCTCGCGTTTAGCCTCTTGGCTCTTATCCATCCACCTTTGAAGCATCCGGACATCTTTTTTAAACTCAGCGAGTGTCCTTCCGGCTGCAATTTCTCGCCTCTCAAGCTTACGTTTGGCAGCAGCCCATTTACCCGCCGCAAACTTATTTCTCTCTGCTCGACCCGCCAACTCATTGATCTCTGTCTCAAGGGTTAAGAAGCGGTTATAACCGCGCAAGATCACTTCTCCTAAATCATCAATGATATTGTGGCGCCAGTGGAAACGACGAAGGAATGACTGGGTTCGTATCCGACACTTTTCGATCTCATCATCGATCTTTACCCGATCACTTTTTTTCAGCTTGGGCTCTCGAAGCTGAATGAGGAATCTCTCAAAGGTGGCATCCTCTACATTGAGCAGCTGGGCTAGCTTAGGAAGTAGTTTGAGATAGGCGGCCTTATCTTCTATCTCTTTTTCTGCAATAATCTTATCAAAGCGATCTTTGCCCGAAATGAGATAGTGAGCAATAGAGACCGCCTCTTTGGTGGAGTAGCGGAAACGTAAAATAATTCGCTCGATTTGGGCTTGAGCCTTCTCGATACGCTTTGAAATTTCAACCTCTTCCTCTCGTGTGAGAAGAGGGACCGAGCCCATCTCTTTCAGATACATGCGGACTGGATCATCTGGAGTCCCTTCAGCCCGCTTGGCCAATCCTTCGAGTTCTTTGGCCTCCTTTTTTCGCTCTTTTTGTCGCTCAACATCAGATTGATTGAGGACTTGGATATCCATTCCTGTGAGAAAGATCAACACCTGGTCGATCTCCTCAGGTGAGTCGAGACTCATCGGGAGAGAGTCGTTGATCTCCTCATAGGTGATAAAGCCCTGCTCTTTGGCAGTCGCCACGAGCTCTTCTAATTTCTTCTGATATTCTGAATCAGAATCGGGATCAAGTTTTGAACTTTTCATTTTATGAAATATTTATAAAGTGTACAATTGTAGTGCAATTTCAATTTAATGCAAATCTTTGCTTTTGATAAAGGTGGAACTCCTGTTTCCGCTCTCCTAGCCTCGAGACAAAATAACTACCGCTGTCTCGAATGTGGTCAAACCGTGCGACTCCGTGGCGGAGCACATAAACAGCTCCATTTTTTTCACCTTGGCCCCATCGGCTCCTGTCGGCTGGGGGGTAAATCCTTACTCCACCTAAACCTCCAGCTCCACCTTCAAACGCTACTTACCTCTCAAGAGTGCCACCTCGAGAGACGCTTTCCAGAAATTAATAGGATTGCCGATGTCGTCTGGGAAAAAGAAAAGCTTATCTTCGAAATCCAATGCTCTCCAATCACCGCCCTTGAGGTTAAACAGAGAATAAGTGATTACGCCTCTTTGGGTTATCAAGCTGTCTGGATTCTCCACGATAAACAGTTTAACCGGTATCACCTCTCTTCAGCAGAGGGTGCCCTTCGTCACTTCCCCCACTATTACACAAATATAGGCCTAAACAAAAGGGGAATCATCTACGATCAATATTCTATTGATCGGCAGGCCCTCCGAAAAGAGAGGAGCCATCCTTTATCTGTCGATCTAAGGCTTCCCTCCAGAGGAAAACATTCAACACGACGGGCCGCTCCTCTCCTGCGTCTGAGAAACAAGAGCTGGAAACTCTCTTTTGCCGGTGACCTTCTCGACCAAGCCACCTCGTCAGAGCTTCAGAAGACCATTATCTCCTTTGAAAACCGATTTCCTCTCCCTCAAAAAAGAAGTTGGCAAGAACTACTGCTTCTTCCCTACCGGATGCTTTTTCGTATACTACTCGAAAAAAGTTGTGATTAAGGAGTCGGAAAAAAATAAGTTGCACATTTCCTAAACCGATTCCATTGGAGAGAGGATGCCGATCACATGGTTGACAAAGGGTCCCGAAGCGATGGCTCCGATAAAGCAATGAAATGGAATATTCTCGCCCGCCTTACTTCGTAGAGCTAAACTGAGTTCGCTTTCTTTGTTAGTATGGATTTGAGCGAGAGCATTCTGAAGCTCCTCAAATCCCATCTCTACAAGTTCTGGAAACTCTTTGATAAACTTCTCTGGGCTCCATCCTAAAATAGTTTTGATGTAGTTGTTGACGAAGAGGAGCTTCTCTTCTAGCTGAGAATAGACAAAGAGAATGCCCGAGGTCTCATCACGAAAAGTGTCAAAGAGGCGGCGCAGATCAATCGCATAACTATCTAAAGACATATCCAAAAAGCGAGGCGACTTGCCACCCATATAACCGAGGTGGTCAACACCAGTGAATTTCTCTGCTCTTTCGCGATAACGGCCGAGTAAAAGCGAAAGATCGTAAGGTCCTTTCTCTTCCGGAGGGCGGCAGTACTCCTCACCGCTACTCTCCTGATCGGAGAGTTCGACCAGCGGTGGTAAAGTTTGTGAAAGAGGACTCTCTTCTAGTTGAAGCAAACTCCGAATCTCATACATCAGGTCACGAACCTTTCCTTCGAGCTTGGCCACATAACGCTGTTTCTTTTCGAGGATCATCCTCTGTTCAGAGATTGTATGCTGATACTCGGAGAGGAGAGAGTCTTTATGTTTCAGCTCCTCGTGTGAATCGTGTCGATAACGGCCATAATCCTCATAGAGACGCTCATAATCCTTGCGAACATCCTCATACTCAAGATAGGCGGAGCGCATCTCTTCGAGCTTTCTATCCATCTCAAGGTTGAGCTCCTCAACCTTCCCCTTGCTCTTCGCTGTCGAAGATTGTAGCAGGTCGATCTGGTGCTCATAACCACGACGCAGCTCTTCAATATAGGTATGCAGCTCTCTGACCTTCTCCTGATAGGAAATCAAAAGATCTTCCTCTTGCGGCTCAGGTAAATGGGCTATTTTCTCTCTTACAAGAGCTGCGACCGAGTGTTGCATCCGACTCTCATAGAGGCGGAGCAAATAAAGTCCCCCACAAAGGCCCGCAAAGGCCGAGAGAAGGGTCGCAATAAAGAGGATTTTAGCCTCTCCAGTATCAGAGAAAGAGAGAGCGTATCCCACAACAACAAAGAGTGGGAGAAGGTAGCAACCAATAAGAAAAAGATAAAAGTTATTGCGAGAAAAAGAGAGAAAACGCTTCTTCTCGTTCATGCATTGCTCAGCTTCACCGTCCATTACTCCCCACTATACCATGTTTTTTCTAATATGTGGGCATTTTGTACTATTTTCAACAAAAATTATACCAATCCTCGGGAATAATATCATAAATTGGGCAAGAGACTTCGACAGAGAGCGAAAGAGGTCTATTATTTTCGGGGGTTGGTAATAACCTGAACTTCGGGTTATTAGCAGTTTGCAAATTGATTTAGCCGAATAATCTTGAAGGCATTGACCAATTCCGCAATTCCGCCATCCAAACTTTTATCAGCTCTCAAGCCCAGGGACTCCAGTTTTTCGTTGCTGACAATATAATCTCGTTTGTCTGGATCTTGCCCAATCGGCGCTGAGTGGATATAAAGCTCGGGAATAAACTCTTTGATCTTCTCACAAAGCTCGCGCTTGGAAAGGTTCGCCGACGAAAGACCTACATTAAAAGCCTCGCCTTTCATTTTCTCAAAATTTTCCAGACCAAAAAGAAAAGCCCCCGCCACATCCTGGATATGAATATAGTTTCGCTTAAAATGTTCCTCAAACAAAACGATGGACCTATCGTGACATGCCCGATAGGTAAAATCATTGACAAGCAGATCGAGCCGCATACGGGGGGAAACCCCAAAGACTGTTGCCAGCCGAAAAGAGATCGCCTGTCCCGTTGCCAGCAGCTCTTTTTCGATAGCCACTTTCTGCTTCCCGTAGAGCGAAACCGGGTTTAATGGGCTCTCTTCGTTGCAATGCTTCGCTCTCTCTCCCACGCCATAGCCACTGTTGGTATTGGGGAAAAGGATTTTTTGGCTTGGCGAAAGCTCTTTCAAGATCAATCTGATCGCATCGCAGTTGACCAGTTGAGCCAGAGAGGGGTTTAAAGCGCAGGCTGGAGCCCCTACGATCGCCGCCAGCGGAATGATCACATCTGCATCTGCGATCACACTTTTCATGAGCGCTTCATTGGCCGCATCACCCTTGATAAAGCTGAAATTGGGATCTCCAAAACAGTCGAGAAGCGTCACCTGGCGATGCATCAAATTGTCTACTACCGTCACCCGATAGCCCGCCTTAAGAAGGCGTGGAGTCAATATTGACCCGATATACCCTGCGCCGCCTGTGATCAATATGTGTGTATTATCTTTGTTCTGCATAAATCCCCTTCAAAATCTCTTGAGCCTGCGAATAAGACTCTCGTGTGCCGATATCGATAAAGAGTCCAGCGGTAGGGTAACCGAACATCCTTTTCTTTAATACCTTTGGGAAGACTTCTTGTTCTAGCGAAAAGGGGCGATCGCTTGGAAAATCGCACAAAATATCTCGCTTCATCAGGTAGACTCCACCATTGATCCACCCCTTTAATTTTTCGGTGCTCTTCTCTTGAAATCCCACAATACGTCCGCTTTCAACATCAAAGTCGACCTGTCCATAGCGAGAGGCCTCTTCAACTTCGCGGCATGCCATCATGATATCGGCATCTGCAATACGATAGCGCTCCCACATCTCGGCGAGCGAATAGTCGAGAAAAGAATCCCCATTGCAGACCAGCACATCCTCTGAGGAAACTCCTTCAAGGGCTTTTTTCAGAGCTCCGCCTGTTCCTAGCGGAGAAGACTCGATAGAAAAAGTTATTTTCGGTCGCTTTTCATAATAAGAGATCACCTGATCTGCTCGATAACCGACGGCTAAAATCACCTTGGAGATCATCTCGAAAGTGTCCAATTGAGCGAGTAGAATGTCGAGAAAAGGCTTGTCCTGGATAGGTGCCAAAGGTTTGGGCAAATCGGAGATCACCTCTTTCAGCCGGCTTCCCAGCCCTCCAGCCAAAATCACTGCGTCCATGTTCAATCCTTCATGTAGATGATAGTGCTGCCCTCGCTTTCAAAGCGGAAATCGACCTCCTGAAGGTCCTTCATTGCCGCTCGAACAGCCGCCTGACGCTCAGGTGGAACTAAGAAAGCCAAAAAACCACCACTACCTGCTCCACAGAGCTTGCCTCCATAGGCTCCCGCTCGGATAGCGGCATCATAAGCCTCATCGATAAAGGAGTTGGACACTTTGGTTGAAAGTTGCTTCTTCAACCCCCAACTCTCCTTCAAAAGAAAACCTAGTTGCTCCACCATTTTATCGCTGGGCAAATTTGAGATGGACTCCTGAGCCTCATAGACCATCTCTTTCATTCGGTGAAGAGAGGCGTCATTCTTGCGCATTTTTGTCTTTTCGATCTGCTCGCCCACCACCTCGCTCGCAAAACGGGTCAGCCCCGTATAAAAAACCAGCAGATGGGATTGGAGCAGCTCTTTTTTCTCTCGCGACAATATCAGAGGAGTGGCCCGAATCCCCGAAGGACCAAATTCAATGATGCTAAATCCTCCCATAGCAGCATGAAACTGATCTTGAGAACCCACATTTTCTCCGATCAGCTTCTGTTCCACATAACAGGCTTCCTCAGCAAGCTGCTGTTTTGAGATAATTTTTCCCTCAAGCGCATGGAGAGCATTGAGAAATCCAACCGTGCAGGCCGATGAAGAGCCCGTCCCGGTGCGCGCTGGAAGATCAGAGAAAAGATGGATATCGAGATTCCCAGAAATGCCTTTATATTTGAGCGATTCACGGATACTCGGATGTTCGATTTCATCGACGCTTTTGACCAGCTCTATCTTGGAATAGGCAACCCGAATGTTATGCTCAAAAAAGTCACTTTTGAGCGTTTTGACACTCATGTGCACGTACTGATTGATAGTTGTTCCCAAAACCGCTCCCAAATGTTCCTCGTAGTAATCTGGGTAGTCGGTTCCTCCCCCAAAAAAACTGATTCTAACGGGAGTGCGTGAAATGATAAGCATAGATCAGATCCTACCAAAAGAGAGCTTTTCCTAAAAAGAGTATCCTCATATTATCTTGGGTATGCTTCAATGCCGTGTCTGCGACAGTACAAACTTAAGTCTAGCGATCGACTTAAAAAATCAACCTCTAGGGAATATCTTCCTGACAAAAGAAGAGGTCGGCCAAGAACCCTTCTATCCACTCAAAGTAGTCTACTGCCACGAATGTGAAACCGCTCAACTCGATCATACCGTCAAAAAAGAGACGGTCTACGACGATAACACCTATCTCTCTGGCGTAACTCGCTCTTTAGATCTCCATTTTGAAAAAATCGCCCATGAGGTGGATAAGCGCTTCTTCAAGAAACAAAAGCTCAAGTCTGTCTTAGACATTGGGTCCAATGATGGAACACAACTCAAACACTTCCAGCTGATGGGATATGAGGTCCTCGGTGTAGAGGCCACTCGCAAGATTGCTGATATCGCCAATGGACAGGGCGTACGAACCATCCAGGCCTTTTTTAATCTCGATGTTGCTAAAACCCTTCCCCTGCATTTCGATGTGATCAATGCTGCTGGCATCTTCTTCCACCTTGAGGAACTCCACTCCGCTGCCGATGCAATCAAACTTCTCCTCAAAGAAGAGGGGGTTTTCGTTGTTCAGTTTCTCTACATGAAGAGCATCATGGCAAATCAAGCCTTTGATCAGATCTACCACGAACACCTGCTCTACTATACCCTCAAAACCATCAATGCCCTCCTCCAAAGACACGGCCTCTCCCTCTTTGATGCCTACCATTCTCCCATTCACGGAGGGTCTATCATTGGATTTATCTCGCATACCGGCAAACGGGCTCCTACTTCTCGCCTCCTCGACCTTAGAGCAGAGGAAGAGCTTTCTGGGTGCAATAAACTCGCCGCCTATCAAGAGCTCGGCAAGAAAATGGAAACGCTAAAACAAACCGACCTAGCCTTCCTAAAACAGAAGAAAAAAGAGGGTAAAACCATTTTCGGCATGGGCGCTCCCGTCAAAGGCAACACCCTTCTCAACTACTTTGGCATCGGAGAGAACCTCCTCGACTGCCTGGTGGAAAAAAACCCCCTCCGCAAGGGCCTTTACAGCCCAGGCATGCACCTCCCCATCGTTTTGGAAGATGAGCTCAAGGCCCCCCCCGATGTCTACTACGTCCTCGCCTGGAATTTCAAAGAGGAGATCCTAAAAAACAATCGAGCCCTCCTGGATAAAGGAGTCGAATTTTACTTTCCTATCAATCCAAAATGAAAACACTTGTTACCGGGGCCACCGGATTTCTTGGCCAATTTCTATGCAAAAAGCTTGAATCACAAGGAGATGAGGTCACACCAGTCAACTCAAAAAACTGTGACCTTACACAAGAAGCCTCTCTCCACCAATTTGATAGCACCCATTTTGATCGCATCTTCCATCTCGCCGCCTGGACCCAGGCCGGCGATTTTTGCCTCAAACATCCCGGCGAACAGTGGATCATCAACCAGAAGCTCAACACCCATATGCTCTCCTGGTGGGCAGAAAAACAACCCCAAGCCAAACTCATCTGCATGGGCACTAGCTGCAGCTATGATCCCACTCTCCCCCTCACCGAAGAGAACTATCTTTCAGGCAAACCAATTGACAGCCTCTTCACCTACGCCATGACCAAACGAATGCTCTATGCCGGACTTACCGCCATACACAAGCAATTTGGGCTTGACTATCTCTATCTCGTTCCCTCCACACTCTACGGACCCGGCTACCACACCGATGGGAGACAGATGCACTTTATCTTTGATCTTATACGCAAAATCAACCGTGGCAAGCTTTACGATGAACCGGTCGTTCTATGGGGCGATGGTGAGCAGAAAAGAGAGCTTGTTCATGTGCAAGACTTTGTCGAGGTAATGCTCCAGCTCACAGAGAAAGCGTCCAACACCCTGATCAACATCGGAGCTGGGGAAGAGTATTCGATCAAAACATTTGCCCAGACGATCTGCAGTCATACGGGTTATCCCTTTGAAAAGGTCCAATACGATTTGACCAAATACGTTGGAGCCAAATCCAAATGTCTGGATACCGAAAAATTCCGTAGGCTCCTGCCCGATTTTGTGCCCACGCCATTAGATCAAGGGTTACAAGAGACCACCGAATGGTTTAGATCCACGTTCCATAAGAAAGAGACGGCTGTTCTATGAAGAGATCAAATACCGTTAATGCTGATTTGCTACCAATATTTACCAGATCGGTAGTTGACTAATAAAACACTGATTTGCTACCATTTTATTAGAAATTGGTAACAAAATGAAGATCCCGCGTAAACCACCTAATATAAAGAAATTAGAGAAGCGTCTCATCCGACAGCCAGATCGGTACTCCTTAGCCCGAGAGGAAGGGGCTAAAACGGAGAGGACGGGAAAGTATCGACACTGGGATATCTTATCACATTTATCCCCTCCCTCAGGGCTGACGCATGAGGAGTGGTGGCTTGGGATCAAACTAGATCGCATGGGAAGGATGAAATCTCTCCCCCTAACAGATCCCGAGGGGCAGCCATTTGGGTATACCGTTACCAACAAAATAGACGAGCAATTACACGAACTTGATATTACCGCCATGGGTACCAAAGACGCTCCGGAATCGATCACCAATCCACACACTCAGAGCCAATTTCTCGTAAAATCTCTAATTCAAGAAGCAATAACTTCGAGCCAGCTTGAAGGAGCCGCAACAACCCGTGAAGTGGCGAAGGAAATGTTGAAATCAGGTCGACGTCCACGGAATAAGAGCGAGCTCATGATTTTGAATAACTTCTTTACGATGCATCGACTTCAAGAATGGAAAGATAAACCTCTCGATGAAGATCTGATTTTTGAAATCCATCGACAGGTTACCGATCAAACTCTCCATAAACCTGATTCAGCCGGTAGATTAAGAAATGAAGAAGAATTGGTTGTCATAGAAGATACTGCCACAAAAGAGATCTTGTACCACCCTCCCAAGGCAAGTCTACTGCCCGCCCGCATGCGAGCTATGTGTGACTTTGCCAATGGAAAAACTCCCGATCGGTTTGTTCATCCAATAATTCGTGCTATTATTCTGCATTTTTGGCTCGCTTACGATCATCCATTTCTCGATGGAAATGGCAGAACTGCTCGTGCTCTATTTTATTGGTTGATGTTACGTCAGGGATATTGGCTATTTGAATATATTTCCATTTCAGAAATTATTCTTGCCGCTCCTGCTCAATACGGATCCGCATTTCTATATTCTGAAACAGATGACAATGATTTAACCTATTTTATTCTTCACCAATTTGACATTGTACAAAAAGCAATTAAATCATTAAACCGATACATTGAAAAGAAATCAAAAGAGCTGAAAAGAGCTGAAATATTAATAAATATAAAAACAAATCTTAATTTTCGACAAGAAATGTTACTTGCTCATGCTTTAGAGCATCCGGGAATCGTTTATACAATCGAAGTTCATAAAAATAGTCACCATGTTGCTTATGATACTGCACGGCAAGATTTACTTGGTTTACATGAGCTAGGGCTTTTAGAAAAACATAAGAGAGGGAAAGCTTTTATTTTTATTGCCCCTTCAGGTCTTATGTCTTTGCTTCAAAAGGTGTAGCGGAGCATGAGGGAAGGAAAGAGTTCGTCGCGTTTGGTGATATTATTGGCGTAACCCTCGTAGAGATGCTCGTTGTACCGTTTGGCCGCTAAACCTGCCCCATAGATGCCGCCGAAATACCAGCCGGACTCAAGGCTTAAGACCACAGCCGCAGCAGGAATATTGCCCCTATCAATAAAGTAGACACCGGTTCCAATAAAAAGTGCGTTGATAAGCACTGAGGTAATGGCCGTCTCTTTTAAACCAACATACCAATAACCGGCTCCCGGAAGAATGGCATTGAGTGTTTTTGCCTTACGTATGGATTTGGCCTCTTGGCAGTAGTTAGAGACCATCTTATCACACCCCGATTGGGAGAGTTTGGGGAGATCAGCTGACTGGACAGCGGAGAGGAGGGTCAGCTTCTCGGCATAATGGGGACTTTTTTTTTCGATGAGAGCGAGGATATGGCAGGCCTGCTCTTCTCTGCC
>JAAKFT010000016.1 GCA_011064935.1 Chlamydiota bacterium
CCTGATCTCTTCGATGTCTTCCAAAAGCAGAATGTCGGCCAAGAGTACGTCAAACACTACTGCGCCCCCGACCAGCTGGACCTTTCTTCAGCTAAGTAATATAGTCGATTAAATCTAAGATGAGAAAAGAATATGTTTTGTGCAGATAAGTGACAGGAGAAAAAACGCACAAAAGTTAAAATTCAACGTTTTGTGCATAGAAAAGCCTGTCCACTTAAATAGACAAGTATTGATGTTTATCGATGAATCGATTGATGACAGAGGTTGAGGGCTGAGCGGAATCTCTTTGAATCAGTCTGTATCAAAAAAGCATGAAGCGCCTGCAATGAGGTGTTTAGAAATTCCTCAGAAGAGCGGGGATATCTGAAGAAATCCGCCGGCTGAGGAAGGTTCTCCACAAGGGTTCCCTCGCTTTTTGAGTAGCGATGGAGGGCCATCACCATCAGCAAGGTCTGCTCCATCAGATAGAGGTGGGCTCTCTCCACTTTTGTGGCTCTATGAGCCAGGTAGTGATGGAGCAGCTCTATTTTAAAGGCTCGGGGAAGCGTTATGCACAACTTGGCCAAGTCAAAGTAAGGATCCCCCAAAGCTGCTGTCGACCAGTCGATGATCTTGGGCCCAGCAGGGGAGATAATCACGTTGTTTCGGTGAAAATCATTGTGACATAAAGCTTTTGGAAATGAAGCAACTGCTTTTTCAATCTCCTTGATTCGGCAGATAGCTTTGTCGAGAGAGGGGGGATAGGGGATTTCGTTTTTTTGTAGTTTTTCATACTCATCGTAGATCAGATAGAACGGCCAATGAGCCCTTTCATCATCACCGAGTGTGATCTGATGGAGTCTACGAAGCTGCCTGACCGTGGCAAAATAAGCGCTCTGGGAGCGGTGACTAAAAGAAGGCAAAACCTCTCCAGGAATAAAGCTGAGCAGGAAGAGAGAGCGCTCAGAATTGTGGTTGATCAGCTCGGGTCCTATTCCAGAAGCTGCAATTTCTTGAAGGATATGGAGTTCTTGATTGAAGACAGCTTTCGGAACATGTCGCAGGATATACTCCTTGCCATCGATAGCGTAATAGTTGACTTCTGAACCGAAGCCTTGTGTAATAGTCGGATGGGGGATTTCGTAGTGAACAGCTGCTGGAATCATTTTTTCTCATGGAGTCTATCGCTCTGCCTCCTTTGTCTGCAACCTGCATTCGCTTCTGAAATCACGATCACCATCGACGACTTTCCCATGCCCGAGAGTCAACTCTTCGGGAAAAAAGAGAGGGTGGAGCAGCTCCTAGAGAAATTGGATCGACTCAACCTTCAGGTGGTCTTTTTTGCAATTGGCGCTAACCTTGATTCAAAAGAAGGGAAAGAGTGCGCCGAACTAGCAAGTCAACAGGGTCACTTTCTCGCCAACCACTCCTATCATCACGGTCATCTCAGTGAGATGACGAACAATGAATTTTCGAACGAAATTAAGTCCACAGAAGATCTGCTGAAAAATTATCAGACGTTCCGGAGGTGGTACCGCTTTCCCTTTTTGGATTTTGGTGCGAGAAAAGGAAATTTTCTTAAACGAGCACGAGCTTTTCAGACTTTGAAAAAGTTGGGTTATCAACATGGACATGTCACGATCAACACCTTTGATTGGCATATCAATGGTCTGCTGCAGAAAGCATTGAGAGAGGGGAGAGAGGTCGATTATAAAGCGTTGAAGGGGGTCTATCTTGCCCTTCTGGAAGAGTGGATAGATCACTATCAAAGCGAGTGGGAGAGATTCTACAAAGGCAAGATAACACACACACTGCTTTTGCATGCCAACGACCTCAATACCCTCTTCATTGAAGATATCGTAGAGCTCCTAAAACGCAAAAAGTGGACCATCGTCTCACCAAAAAAGGCGTTCTATGGTCCACTTCAGAAAGTGGTCAATCGAGCCTCTGCAATCAAGGCGCCCGAATCACTCTCCTGTGAAAAGATAGATGAGGCTCTAGATTATGCACTCCCTTCCTCATAATCCGTCGGTCCTGGGTTCAAATCCCGCCCGCCCCATACCCTCACACTACTATGTGAGAGTGGCTTAGGAAAACATCCGCTTTCCTAAAAAGCGTGCGATTGCTCCAACGGTGCAAAAACGGTGCAGTGAAAAACTGTTTTACCCGGCGCTATCCAACTTAAAATCAAAACTATGATATAAGACTGGACCCATGGCATCGATATTCAAACGAAAACTCAAAGACGGGAAGAGCTTTAAGTGGCGAGCGGTGGTCCGTCTCAATGGCTATCCCACTATCTGCAAGACTTTTGACCGCAAGCAGGAAGCCGAAGATTGGGCGGCTGATACTGAGCGACGCATCAAGCAAGGCAAGTTCACATTCTATCAACACAAACAGCAACACACTTACAAGGATCTCCTTGATCGCTTCATCCGCGACGGTGCGCTGGAACACCACCGCTCGGCAAAAGACACCCTCCGCCATCTCGAGTATTGGAAAGAACGACTCGGCGCCTATGGCCTGGTCCACCTCACAGCTGATCGCATAGGCAAAGAGAGACAATTGTTTGTTGAATCCCTCTCCATGTTAGGCAAGCCACGCAGTGCCGCCACAGTAAATCGCTACATGGCGAGCCTTTCGGCAACCCTTTCTTATGCTGCCCAACAACTTCGCTGGATCGGAGACAACCCCTGCCTCAATCTCAAGAAGCTCAAAGAAAACCCCGGTCGCGACCGCGTTCTCTCCGAAGACGAAATCACCCGCTTACTTGCCGAGTCCCGTCAAAGTAAATCCCCTTATCTTTATTGCATCATCCTCCTTTCACTTACCACCGGCGCACGACAAGGCGAACTTCTCAACCTTGAGTGGAAACACATCGATTTTACAAACAAAATCGCCTACATCAAAGAGAGCAAAAACGGCCATCCGCGAAGCATCGCCCTTTGCGACCTTGTCATCGAAGAACTCAAGCAACCCTATCAATACCGCAATCCTCAAAAGCCACTCGTCTTTGCCAGTAAAACGGCCTTTGGCCGGATCGACATAAAAAAAGCCTGGCAACAAGCCCTCAAGCGGGCAAATATCACCAACTGCCGAGCCCACGATATGCGCCATACCTTTTGTACCCTAGCGGTCGCTCAAGGAGCATCCAACCTTCAACTCCAAACAGCTACAGGCCACCGCACTCTAAGTATGCTCGTCCACTACACTCACATGGACGTAGAAGTCACAAAACAGTTCAGCAACCAAATCTCAGATCAAATTCTGAAAGGAGACCCGTTATGACCCTGCAATCTAGCGAGACAGGACTAGAGCCAGCCAGCTTAGACCACCTCATTGGCGAACTTCGGCAAATGATCGACCAAACTCGAGAGACCATTGCTTCCACCGTCAACTCAAGACTGACCATGCTCTATTGGCATCTTGGGAACAGGGTACGTAAAGAAGTTTTGAGAGAGGAACGAGCTGAATACGGGCACTCAATTGTCGCATCAGTGTCGCGACAATTGACCCTATGTTACGGCAAAGGATTTTCAGAGAAAAGCTTGCGCCGAATGATGCAATTTGGGGAGATTTTCCCTGATGAGCAGATTGTCGCAGCAGTGATGCGACAATTGAGTTGGACCCATTTCACACTACTTATCCCCATCAAGGATGCTATCAAGCGCGATTTTTACGCCGAGATGTGTCGAGTAGAGCGATGGAATGTTCGGACCTTGCAAAAAAAAATCGACTCCATGCTCTTTGAACGAACCGCTCTTTCTAAAATGCCAGATTCATTAATCCGCGCCGAAGTAGATACCCTGCGAAATGAAGACCGTCTGACTCCCGATCTCGTGTTTCGCGACCCCTATTTTCTAGATTTCTTGAATCTAAACGATCGGTACTTTGAAAAAGACCTGGAAGATGCCATCATGCGAGAGCTTGAACAATTTCTTCTTGAGATTGGGACAGGCTTTTGCTTTCTCGCAAGACAAAAACGGATTATCGTTGATAATGTCGATTTTTACATTGATCTTCTTCTTTTCCATAGAGATCTCAACCGCCTTATTGTCATCGAACTAAAACTTGGGGATTTTAAACCAGAGCATAAAGGTCAATTGGAATTTTACCTTCGTTGGCTGGATAAATATGAGCGCCGTCCTTCAGAACTGGCACCTATGGGTCTCATCCTCTGCACGGGGAAAAGCCAAGAACAGATTGAACTACTAGAGCTAGGACAGGCCGGTATCCACGTCGCCGAATATCTAACAGATCTCCCTTCTAAAGAGATGTTGAAAGAAAAACTCCACAAAGCCATTGAACATGCTCAAAAACGTTTAGAAACAGAGAAGGAATAGCAAATGAAAAAAAAAGTTCATCCTCCTTATTTTATGAATTTGAAACAGCTTTAGTATCGCTTCTTAATAGGCTTCATGCTCATTTTCAAAAATGTGTGCAACAAGGACAGCCTTTCGGTCTGTGTACCGTAAATCCTAAAAATTCATCTGTGAATTTTCTTTCAAAAACAGTTCAAGCAGATTTGGAAAGACAAGCAACAGAATATTTTCAACCATCATTTGCATAGTGGAATTAAATTTGTGACGCCAGCACATATACATGCTCGGCTAGATCATGCCATCTTGCAAAAAAGGCATGAGGTCTATTTGAAGGCAAAGATGACAATCCCTAACCGATGGAGCAAAAACACTAGAAATAGGGAACAGATAAATGAAGTGCTTTTAAATCCAGAGGGAGGTAGGAATGTAAATTCCAGATCAAGGATGGCGGCCTAGATCTTTAACCAAATTATGCGACAAGTATCCTAAGAAACACCGATAGGTTAAACAAAATCAATGAAAATTTTACCTACTTATCCGACAAATGAGGCTCAAGAAATAGATGAGGCATTAAATATTTTAGAATTAACCATTCGCTTAGAGACAGGATTTCGCTATGAATTTATTAACCATAAATGCTTTGAAAGTAACATGGAAATAAATAAGAATACTAATTCAATCTTTAATGATAATTATCATGCCGGAAAAAACCCAGTTTTAAAAAATAGATTTCGAAATCTTGTTTTAACGGCAATCGGCACGGCTTCATCCGCACTCGACAAAGCATTAGATAAAAAATTTGGCAATAAAAACCCTGAAGATCATTCACAAGTTGGTTCGATTAGAAATATTATTTACATGATACGGTGTGCATTCACGCATGACCCCTGTAATCCCACTTGGATTTGCTATGAAAAATACCAAAAAAAGCCCTACGCCCTCACTATTGATAAATCAGTATCTAAACGCATAATATTTGCAGAAAACAGCTCTCAAACATTGAATTTTGAATACGATTTTGAAAAATTAACAGACACATCTGTAAATTTTAAACATTTTCATGCCTTAGATGGTTTTTTTCTTTTAGCTGAATATGCTCATACGCTGGTATCAAACTAACTTTGCTTTGGTGCAAAAATGGTGCAGTGAATTGCCCATAGAACCGGTAAAATCCAATAAAAACCAGTAGATTTTTGAACGTAGATCCTTTACCCTATCACTCATAAAGGTTGGATGGTGCTGGATAGGAGGGACTTCTCCCTCCCTCATAATCCGTCGGTATCAGATGAATTCTGCTTGCCCTATGCAATTCACCTCGCGTAAACATATTGTCAGGCCTGATGATCCCTAGGCTCAAACTCTCTGGAAGCTTACAAGGCTTTCTCTGTCTAACCTGGCTCGCTAGTCGGGTTAATCTACCTCAATATCAATGACTAGTAGAGTGTCTCCCAAAGGACCATCTACATTCTGATATGCCAATTTTGGATGAATAAATAAAGTTGCTGATTCTTGTGGAAATAAATATGGCAAACCTTCTTTCAGACCTGTTATTGCCTCATCTAACTTAATAGTTTCAAGTTGCTCCTTGCGCAAGATTTTGCTTTCTCTATCCTTAACAATCGTTCGCGCCCTAAAAAAGGTTTTGTTTACGGGTGTTTCTCTCAATCTTTGTGCCTTACAATACAGGTAGCCGGGGATTAGGCACTTAATATCGGATTGACAGGGCAGATGACTAAAATAAATATCGGCAGTGGTATATGCATCTTCAATGCGCTGGTGATAGATTTTCCAATGAATTTTATTAATTTCTTCACGATACTCAGAATGAGCAATTTGTAAGGGTTCTTTTTTCAAGGACGAGATTAAATCCTCTTTTGTGAATAGTTTGTATCCCCACCTCAAATGATCCCATAACTTCCATCCTAGAACATAGTGATTTGTCTGTTGGAGTCTATCCAATTCATCTTGCGTAACTTCGGGTGATTCAAAATGTGGAATTTCGCGGAGAGAGGGTATTTCTACGCTAGTAGGAAAGACCTGCAAAAGTTCTACAGTTGCTTCTAAGGCAATATTTGGATCAAAATTATTGGTTCGATATGCCAATTCTGGATGAATGTAAATAGTGCGTATTTCACCTTCGTGCATAGAAAGCATTCCGTGGGCAAGTCCTGGAATGATCTCTGTTAAATCCAACTCTTTTTCTTTTTCTGCAGTTTCTGGAAAATGGTCTCTTAGTTTTTTAATAGTATAATTGACAGAAACTCTTCCACATTCTCTCGTTAGTAAAGCTCCATTACCTTTTTTAACGAGGGTATAAGCTAATTTTAATGGAATAATGGAATTCACATCTTCATTTGATTGAAGATGTGCCATCCAACTTTCTGCTTCACGCAGATTTTTTTGAGCGAGAAACGTTCTTTGTTTTTCTACATAAAGAGAATATGCCCCTAATTCATCCTGGGAAAGTATGATGCCCTTTTCTTGGTCTTCTATGCCGGATATTAGGGCAGAAATGTATTTATCCTCTTGGTTTTCTAGGCCTTGTTTAATTTGATCTGCAATCAAATGGGCTGCTGGAATGTTGTCCGCAGCTAACAAGCTGTTAAAAGAAGAAACGAGTAAAAATAATAAACCTGTTAGCCACTTCATTCGAAAATGCATTTTAAACTTTCTTCTAAAAAATTAGGTTTTAATAAGAGGTTTTCTACCATTTTTTGATCTGTTTGGTAGCGAGAAAGAATGGCTAAAGTCTCTTTGTCTTTTTTATAAACAGCAAAAAGAGGAATTTTGAAAAGAGAGGATGGGGATGTCTCAATTGAAGAAGCACCCATTTCTTCTAAACTTTGGTATTCATCGCGTAGAGTCGAGTAACTGAAAGATGGTTCAGTGTTGAATGATTCTGCGTTATCACAACCTAAATAGCCGACACTTGGAATATTTAACCGTTCATTTATAGGATTAAATGGAGGGTTTTCTCTGCTAAAAATTTGTTTTTGGATTAATTCTAATCGTTGATAATAGAGAGCATTTTGAGATCCGAATCCCAGAAAAATACCCGTTAATGTGTAATCATGTGGAATGTCTTGGGAAGGATCTGTCAAAAAAAGCAAAAATGAAGTGGGGGTTACCTGAGGCCCAAGTACATATTGAAATAAAGGAAGATTTTCCTGAACCACTTCAATCAATTTTTGAGGGTTAATCCATAGTAAATGTATCCAATCCGAATACTGTTTGTCCGGATGATTCTTACAGCAGATTATTAATTTTTTAGAGGGGATGGATGCAAAATATTTCCTCCAAGTGCGGTATCCTTCGCATAAATCAACAGAGCGGCGGTGGATTTTTGTTCCTATTTGCCCGGTGCTGAACGTATCTGGAGAAAGGATTCCTTCCATGCAAACAGGCTTAGATCCTGCAAGCACGAACCCTCCTTCAGAATTGGTGAACATCGTGCGAAAAAATGCTTCGAGATAAAGTCTTTCTTCTGAGCTTAAGCTTTGCAACGATTTTTGCCATTCAGGCAGAATTTCTTCTGCCTGAATGAAGCCTGCATAAAAAAAAAGGAAGAAACACAAAGTTTTTTTTATCAAGCTAATATAGTGTTCCATATTTTAATTGTAAGGGCAATTATAACCCAAACATCCTCCATCAGCAGTATATGGATGTCCATTTGGACAGTTCCCATATAGTGATGCGTAGTAATAATACATACCACAGGAATCTTGATGAAGTGTGTTTACGCATAGCAGATTTTGATCATCGACAATCAATAGGTGGCCATCTTGGAAAAATATATTATTCTGTGTGACATATGCTTTGGTTAGTCCCAGCGGATTGTTGTCCATCTGAGGCTGAGATCCAAAACATACTGAAAAACACAACGTTAAGATAGCACAATAACTAATAATTTTACTCTTGATATGAGACATGCATCGTTCCTTTTTTAAGTTTTGAGAAAACAAGTTTTATTTAAAAAAAGGATTTTGAGTGCACATCATTTTTTTATCAAGAAAAAATTAAACGCAGGATTTTCGTGCTATGGAGTATTCTTGAAAACACTAGAAACGCAAAAAGTGGACCATCGTCTTGCCTAAGCAGGCATTTTTATGGGCCACTTCAAAAAGTGATCAATTGGGCTTCTGTGAGAAGATCGATCAGGCTCTAGATTAGGCACTCACTTCTTCTGGGAAGAAGAAAGGAATCTCTACCGCAGCTGACTCAGGGCTATCTGATCCATGAACCACGTTGGCGTCTAGAGATGAGCCAAACTTACCACGGATAGTATCTTTGTCTGCTTCTGGGGGATTGGTGGCTCCCATGAATTTCCGGACTTGAGGAATAAAGTCTTTCTCTCCTTCGAGAAGAAGCGCAACAACCGGCCCGCGAGAGGCATAGGTGGCGAGATCTTCGTAAAAGGGCTTCTCCTTGTGCACTGCGTAGAACTGCTTGGCATCCTCTTTGGTCAACTTGACCATTTTCATGGAGACAATATTAAATTTTTTTTCAAACTCTGCGATAACTTCGCCGACAATCTTGTTTTCAAAGGTATCTGGCTTGAGGAAGACTAAGGTTTTTTGTGACATTATTCTTGTCCTTGTTAATTTTTTTTTAGAATTAGACGATAATTATACTATTGATTTGCCTATATTTGCAAGTCAGGCCTATTTCCTAGAAGGGGGGCCGGGGTTTAGCTTGAGGGCGATGGCATAGCGGTTATCTGACTCTCGTTTCTCATAGGTGAAGTAGAGTCTCCACTGTTGAAAGAGAAGCGTAGATAGGTCGACCTGGTATTCTAGATAGGGTCGGTGGGGAATAGTGGTTTTGTCCTCTCTGCCCCACCCTTCGCGCAGTTGAAATTTTGCGGTCCAATTGGGATTGATCCGATAGAAAGCATGGAAGAGAAAGGTGTCACGGCGATCAGAGAGAAGCGACCCGAGAAGGGCCGGCTCAGAACGGGCGGATTCGAGGATAAAGTTGTAAAAATCAGCCTTGCGCCAATCAAATTCTCCTCGATGGCGATATTCGATGCTGGCGGCAAAATTTTCGGAGAGGGTGCAGTCGATGCGGCCATTGAAAAAGTCGAGCTGCTGATGGGCAAAGTTCCATCCATTGTTGATGGTGGTGAGGAGTCTTGGGTGGGGTTGCCATTCGATGTCGAGATACCCTTTTGGAATGGATTGGGGAAGAGGAGAGGTGTCAAAGAAAGCATTGGCCCAGAGATCAAACCAGAGTGGACGTGAGGTGCGGCTAAAGAGTCCATTTCTCACACCTAATCGGAGGAGGCTGAGGCGGGAGTAGCCATCGTTGATGGTGAAGAGCAGATGACGATCGAGGGGGACGTGCGGGTTGGTGAGATAGTGGAAGTGAGCGTAGGGCTCGACCACATGTCTGTAGTTTGTATAGCATTTGGAGAGGGCAGTCTCAGCTTTGCAACCAAAGTCGCCCACCGTTTGTCCAGCAGAGTCTCCGCCCGGACTATTACTGTAGGCAATACCGACAAATCCGGCCTCGGGAGTGACGGTGGTGTGGCCCCAGTGGAAGGGGCGGTAGAGTTTGGGATGTATCTCTACGCGGCCAGAGTGAAAGTCGGTTGCATTACCGATGTCGTCACTGAAGTCGTAGTCGAGATAGGCGGCTTTGAAGAGGTTCTCGGCGATCACTCCTGTCCCCCAGAGTTCTACTGGATGCCAATGGAGAGCAAAGGTTGGTAGTTCTTGGTTGACCGATTGGAAAGAGTTGACTTTGGGGCGGGCAAAGAGGTTGGCGATCAAGGAGTCTGATTGTCGTCTGAGCTTGAGCTGGGTTCTTCCAGCGGCATTGAGATCAAAGTCTTTGAACTGGTAGTCGGCGGCCATCTGACCATCACTGACCACGTCGTACATCAAATCGACAGAGGTGGACTCACGGAAAATTTTGTTGTAGTAGGTCCCTTGAAAGCGGTAGCGGTTCCGTTTTTGGGGATCGCTGATGGAAAGGTCGTGGGCGTAGTAGTTGCGGGTATACCATTCCAAAGGTCTATCTTTTGGGTCGTATTGGGTGTCGATGCCGCCACCTAGACCTCTTCCCAAATAGCCGTCGAGCCGCCCAAAACCTTTTAGGTCGGCGAAGTCGAGAAATTGATAACGTACGCCGAGCCGCGTGCCAAGGTAACCGCCCCAACCAAATTGGATCGCCATGGGGGAGTGGCCATAGTTTTTGGTGTCGAGATGGAGTTTCGGCAACCAAAAGAGCGGAACACCTTTTATCCGAAAGTTGATGCTTTTGGCGTTGAGCTGCCCATCGCGAGCGAGGATGATCTCTGGAGAGAAGATCTCTACATCTCTCTCTCCTGTTTCTGAGGTGGTGATGTAGCCGTTGATCACCTTCAGCTCTCCATTGGAGCAGAAGAGTATCTCCTCGCCCTCAACATACCAAGGCGGATTAGCTGTTCGGCCACAGATTAATCGTCCGGTTTGTGTGAGGAAGTCATACTCAAAGCGCTCTCCAACAAGGACACGGTCCTTGTAGTCGACGAGTAGATTGCCTTCGCATACGGCTGAGAACTCTGGGGGAGTGGTATCCAGTTTCCGGGTATAGACAAGTTTCTGGGCTTGGATGCGTAAGTTGGGGGCGGTTAAGACGCCGCCTTTGTCGGTTGAGAGCACCCCCTCTCGATAGTGAGGGTTTTGAAGATCGACAGTGACGCTATCCTCCTCTGCTTGGAAGAGAAACTCCTCACAAGGAGTGCAGAGACAACAAGGAGGCTCCCAAATTTTTTCGGGATCAATCGCAAGCTCATCCGCAAACAGGGGGACAAAAAAGAGAAAAAGAAAAGATAGCCTCTTAATACCATCTACTCCGCAGTTCGTATCAACAATCCGGCAAGAGCATACTTGTTTTTCGGATTTCCGTAAGCAATCGCGTGTAAAAGAGCTGTGATGCCCGCTTCACTTCGTGCTGAAGCCAGCGTTTCAAAGACCTGGATTAAGAGCTGGGAGGTTTCCTCTGGTGTGAGGACATAGTGAAGCAAGTTCTCACTACCTTTCGATTCTTTAAAGCGGATCAGCTCGTTGCCTTGCTCTTCTCGAGCCCATCGAACCAGATTCTCTTCATAGGGCCCTTTCTCATCAAGACGGAAGAGGGCGAGATTGCAATAGTTCCGAATCAAGGGGGCTCCAGCTTTCTGCTGATTCTCTTTCAAAAGAGCGATTGCCTCTTCGCTGCGAAGGTTGCTCAGAAGCTCTACCAGCATAGGAATAAGTTCGCTCTGCTGGGTGTCAAAGACTCTCCTTGCGATGGCAAGAAACTTCTCTTCGGGTAGATCTAAGCTCGCCAGAAGGATCTTTTCTTTGAGAAGATGTGTTTGCATGGAAAGGGCCGGAAAGGTTTGGGCGCGCGGCGTCGCCATCGGAACTACTTTCCAGGCAACAAATCCTTTGCCTGGAGAGAAGTGCTGAGCAAATCCTAGATCTCGCTTATCGTGGATCAAAATCTCTTTCAGGCAGGGGGCAACATGGGGATCTTTCTGGCGCACTAGAGCGATGATCGCGTTGAGGCAGATATTTGGATCTTGGGATTGTATCAGATCGACAAGCAGTTCTTTACTCTCTTCCATTTCTCCGAGCAAGGAGATAGCGAAGAGGTCACCCTCGCGTGCTTTCTGTTCGATTTTGGGGAGAACGTCCGTTTCCCCTAATTGGTTGAGAGCATACCAAGCGGCCAGCTGATTGGGGCCATTTGCCATCTTTCGAAAGAGGGGAATAGAACTCTCATCTTTGAACCTGCCTAGCGCGACAAGAGCACCTTCTTGTTGGGCACGATCAGGATGGGTGGCTAAAGCACGGATTTGAGGAAGCAGATCATCCCTTTTTGTTTTACTGGCCTCATAGATCGCCTCGACCCGTACTCTTTCGTCACTATCTGCCAGAAGCTCTCGGAAAAAGTGGGTGGCTTCCGGGGTTTCGACCTGCGAGACAATCTGTGCAAAGAGCGGTTTGGCCTCTTTCGGTACCTTGCCAATAAGGGATCTCAGGTGGTCGATCACACTCCCATCACTTTTCTCAGCGAGGAGATAGGCCGCCTCAAGCCGCGTGAGGAGAAAGGGGGAGGAGAGAGCTTGCTGGATCAGCTGGTCAGCCTCATCGTCATGGAGTTTGCCCAGAAAATTAAGAGCGGTCAGCTGATGTTTGAGTTCTTTACTTTGGATCCCTTTCTTAAGAGCTGGGAGAAGGTCTGGAGAGGTAGAAATACCGGCCCCAAAGAGGGTCATTATCATTGTTTCCGGGTCATCGCTCTTCGCTCCCTCCTCGATCAGCCGGCTTCCGATCTGCTGGAGTAGGGCAAAATCCGGTTCCTTCGCTTCCTCTAGGTAGCAGGAGAGAGCCTTCGCGGTCTCGTGCTTGTGGATTAGGTAGAGGATCTTCCCACTGATTTCAGGGGGTAGGGAGCCAAAGGCTGGGAGGGCCAGCGAGCAGAGTAGTATAAAAATCTTTTTCATAGTCATTCAGCATACACTCCTTCTCTCAAAAATCAACGCAAAAAGAATATGTAGTAATAATTTTATAAAATCTTAATATTAATTGTTTATAATTAGTCTGAAATGTTTAATAATAATCCTTAAAAAGGATAGTAATTATGCTTGAAGCGCCATCCATAGTTCATCAACATGCAAAGCTTGTCGAAACACGCAATTTGTGGAGAGACGTGGCCATTGTCGGGTTAATATCCACCATCTCACTCGCTTTTTTTCTTACTGCGGGAATGAAGTTAGGGTTGGTGAGCGGAACGATGATGACCCTACCATCAGTGAGTGGCCTCTTTTTTGGGGTCACCGGAGCTTATGCCATTTATCTCGCGGTAAAAGCGCATAATCTCGAAAAAAAGATTCCGGCAATTATTGAGATGCAGCAAATGAGAGCAAAAGATGTTAGTTGAAGAGGCCAGAACGCCCTATACAAAATCGGTATTTTTTTGGTCGGAATCCCTTTGGGAGAAGCCAGCCGCTGTGCAATTTTATGGAGACCATCGAAGAATGGCGAAATCGATAGAAATAATTTAAGAGTTGATTCACGCTAAATTAATAAAGTATATTGTATAATTGAAGTTGTTATAAGTTAAAATTCACCAAATAGGTAAATAATATATCCGTTTCACCGAGTGCTAATAGTGCTGTTGCAGCAACAAGCTCCGCCAGCATTATCGCGAATCGTGAGTTGCTTAGTCCAATGCTGGTGACAATCATTGATCAGGCCGCTAAAGAAAATGAATTGGAAGCGTTAAAATTGCTCACTAACCTCCGTGCTGTCTGCACAACTTGGAAGCAAGTTATAGATGATGAAATTGTTTCACCTCTCAAAGGGGCGACTAGCTTCAAAATGCCTGATCAGGCTTATAGGGTTAATTTATTGGGGTTGATGTATTTATATGCTCGATGTGTTGATCACTCATCTAAGTTAGCCATGGAATGTTTCATGAGAGTAGGAACTGGCGAAGCAATGTATAAGGTCGGCAAATACTACTGCACAATTAATGGTGTATACGCGTCAGCTGAACGCCACTTCAACCCTATGCTGGCAGTTGAATGGTATACAAAAGCAGCCGCGCAAGGAAATGCATTTTCCCTGGAGCGTTTATCGCACTGCTACGTGGGCGGAATAGGTGGGTTGTCCCAAGATCCCGTCAAAGCAGATGAATTGCACCAACAAGCACGCGACCGAGGATTTGTTGGATTTGCAGGGGAACTGTAGTGAGACCAATTGTGGGAAAAGAGACTTTGCTCGGGCAGTTGAATGGTATAAAAAAGCTCTAGGATGCCAATAGCAAGGTCGCAATGCCGCCAGTTAGGGGCCGCTTCTCAATTTTCTCAAAGTCGTTTTTTTTAAGTTTTTCCATCAGTTCTGATGGTGCAAGAAAGCTGCCGATGCTCTGCGATAGGTAGCGATAGGCGTCGTGGTTGTGGGCGATACATTTTCCCAGAATGGGAAGAAGGGTATGTAGGTAAGCCCAATGGCCTATTCGCAGCAGGGGGTTGGACGGTCTTGTGAGCTCTAAAATTCCAAAGAGCCCACCGGGGCGTAGTACACGTCGGACTTCAGCAAAGCATTTCTCAGGATTTTGAACATTGCGAATACCATAGGCGATGGTCACGCCATCGATGGAGCTATCGGGCAGGGGAATCTCCTGAGCATCGCCACAGATCACTTCAAAGCGCTCTTTCAACTCTACGCCTTTCTTTTGGGCTATCTCGAGCATTTCGGGGGAGAAGTCGAGTAAGGTGACTTTTGCTTGGGGATATTTTTTCAAATAGCCAAAGGCAATTTCTCCAGTGCCTGCACAGAGGTCGAGGATATGCTCGCCTTGCATCTGGTTGATGAGGGCGCGGTTCCATCTCTGATGGAGGCCAAAAGAGAGGATGGCGTTGGCTCGGTCATACTGGGGGGCAATGGTTCCGAAGAGGGTTTTGGTATCACTCATGGCGCATAGCAGCAAAGGTGGTTAACCCTTCATACTCTCGTTCACCCAGATGGAATTTACAGAGGTCGTAGTATTGTTGAATGAGTTCGCGGGGAAGAGGAGTCATTTTTTGGGCGAGGGTTTGGACTAAGTCATTATTTCTTTGTGCCCAGCTGAGTGAGGTTTGGAGCTCTTGATGAAAGGTCTCAACCTCTTCTTTTTTACGCTCGAGACTCTGCTTGCGGACAGCAAAGAGGGCGAAGACGAAGGGGAGGCCGGTCATCTGGTGCCAGCTTGTTGCAAGGTCGATGGTTCGGTAGCCCAGGATGTGTCGTTTTTCGAGGGCTTCATCACCGATGAGAAGGAAGGAGGGGTATTCGGTAAGCTCTTTGGTGCGATCGAGGGGAATAAAGCGGGGCTTAATCTTCCAGAATTGGCTGCAGAGGAGTTTTAAAAGGGAAATGGAGCTGGCACTATGGTGGGTGAGAGCAATGACGCCATCGCTCAGCTCATCGCGGATGTAGAGGTTGACGCTGAGAATATTTTTGTGTGCGATAATGCCGTAGGGTAGATAGGTGTAGTCACCGTCAAGGTATGCGACGGAACTGACGAGGCTCATATCTAGCTTTCCATCGCTGAGAAGGGAGTTGAGAGTGGTTGGAATGGCATAGGTAAGTTCGGCTTCGGTCTTGACCTGATTGAGTCGAAAGGCAGCGCTGAGGGGCAGGGTGTTAATATAGTCAACAAACCCTACTTTCAGCATGACTCTCCCGAGTTAGTAAGATGGGGGATTCTGCCAGCCTCCCGAATAAGAGAGGAGAGCATTTCTCCATCCATCTGGGTGGTTCTATTGTCAATCACCTTCTCCTCGAGATTGGTCGAAGAGAGGTCGTTGGCGCCCCATGTGAGGATTTCGACAGCCTCTTTTACGCCGATATAGTTCCATAGTACTTTGAGGTTGGGGATATTATCCAGCATCAATCTTGAGACAGCGAAGACGAGGGGGATGGACTTCTTGCGCAGGGCTTTTTTGCGTTTGCCCAAGGGATTGCCCTCCTCACCAAATTTGAGAGGCACGAAGGTCCTAAAGCCACCGGTTTTATCTTGCTGTTCACGTACCTTGCCGAGATGGGTGATGATATCTTCTTCGCCCTCGACGTGGTTGAAGAGCATGGTGTTGTTGGAGTGTAGACCCAAACGGTGGGCAAGGGCGTGGATGGCTAGAAACTCATCAGAGCTGATCTTTCCTGGCGCAAGCTTCTCTCTAATCTCTTCGACGAGGATCTCAGCACCACCACCTGGAAGAGAGCCCAGCCCCCAGCTCATCATTTTTCTAAAGACCTCTTCGACAGAGATGTTGTGAAGTTTGGCAAGAAAATCATACTCGACGGGGGTGAGTGCTTTGATGTGGAGGTTGGGATCAATGTTTTTTATGCGAGTGAAGAGCTCTTCGTAGTAGTCAAGGTTGCAGTCGCGCCAAAGGCCGCCAACAATATGAACTTCTGTGAGACCTTTGGGATGGTGATGACGGATTTTTTCTTCGATCTCTTGAGGGGATGAAAACCAGGCAGATGGCCAGTCGGGCTTGGCGTAGAAGGAACAGAACTGGCAGTTGAGTTCACAGAGATTGGTGGGGTGAATAAAGAGTGTGGAGGCGAAGAGTACCTTGTCACCGACTTTTTCTTGGCGTACCTGATCGGCGAGCCCTCGAATCTGCTCGATCTCTTCGGGATCTTTGGTTTGGAGCAGCTCTAACCCTTCTTTGGCAGTGAGTCGCTGACCCGCCTGGATTTTTTCAGCAAGCGGGTGAGGTAGGGCTTTCACTTCTTCTCCTCGTCGCAGACCTTGTCAGCGCCGCAGATAGAACAGGGAGAGGTCTTTTTGTCATCTTTGGGTCTGAGACCACATCCTCTATGGAGTTTGATCTTTCCTGTGATAAACCATCCGATGGCAAATCCGATGAAGACAAGTCCCATAAGGATGATGGCTGCAATAATTGTAAGAAGCAGACTGTTCATTTTTTCTCAACAAGGTCGACCCAGATGGGGGAACTCCAGGCCATTTGGCCATCCTCTTGGGTGACTCGTAGGTAGTAGTAGGCAAATGGGGGTGACCCTTTACCTGCTAGAGCGATTTTAGAGAGTTTATCCATATCGTCATAATAGTAATCGTAATGGTAGCTGGTTGGAGAGAAGGTGTGGATAACCTCTCCATTACGCACAATTTCGATGAGTTTTAGATTGTTTGTGGCAGAGACATATCCAGAGATGTGTCGGTTGACTCCAAGGCCGGGTTTCTTCACGGTGGAGAGCTCGCAGCCCATCGGTTGGCCGGCGATGTAGAAACCGACGATGATGCGAGGGCCTGTCGTGGCGTAGCAAGAGCGTCGGTAGAGGGCGTCGAAGACGGCTTCTCGGTTATACTTGTCGCAGATAATACCTGTCAGACCGGGTGTGTATTGCACCTGGTCGCTATCGTAGAAGTCGTTGTAGATGCCACGATCGTCAAGACCCCCTGCCACAAATCCAAAGCGACAGTTGCGTTTGAGTGCCTCTTGAATAGACCCTTCAGGGGTTTCCTCCACGC
>JAAKFT010000017.1 GCA_011064935.1 Chlamydiota bacterium
GAAAGATGGAAAAGCAATAATCCCTGGAGCGCTTTTGCGGTCCTAGAAGAGGCTAGTAGCAAAATTATAGGAAGAGTTGCGTTAGATTATGGCGATAGACCCGGTTATGCCCGCTTATCTTATGTCGTCTCCGAAGCACTGAAAGGTCAAGGATATGAGAGTGAGATGGTCGCTCCGGTCGTTCACCAGTGGGCACAACAGCTGGTTCAACGAGGCGATCGAATACCGAGCGGTGAAGGCTTTGGGCCCCATCCATTTATGGCCATAGACGCTACCGCTCCTAGAGGATCGACCGAAGCTGCCCTTTTCGATAGCCTGATGACTCGCATCGAGGGAAAGGAAGAAGACGACATGATACACTATGAAAAAAGAGTAATAGGTGACTGAGTATAATCGCAAAAATATCCGGAACTTCTCCATAATCGCCCACATCGATCATGGAAAGTCCACCCTGGCCGATCGACTCCTCGAGTTGACCCAGACCGTCAAAGCTCGTGATATGCAAGAGCAGCTTCTCGATGCAATGGATCTCGAAAGAGAGCGGGGGATTACGATCAAAGCCCACCCCGTCACCATGTACTACAAGGCCAAAGATGGGCAGAGCTACCAGCTCAACTTGATCGACACCCCTGGCCATGTCGACTTTACTTACGAAGTCTCACGCTCTCTCGCGGCCTGCGAGGGAGCGCTCCTTGTCGTCGATGCTGCCCAGGGCGTCCAGGCCCAGAGTCTCGCCAATGTCTACCTCGCCCTCGACAGAAACCTTGAGATCTTCCCTGTCCTCAACAAAATAGACCTTCCCGCTGCCGATGTCGAAGGGGTGAAAAAGCAGATCGAAGAGTTTATTGGCCTCGACACCTCAGATGCCGTCGCCGTCTCCGCCAAGACCGGCGCAGGGATGGAAGAGGTGCTTGAGAAGATCCTCACCCAAGTTCCCCCTCCAGAAGAGCCAAAGGATGATCTTCTCCGCGCCCTCGTCTTTGACTCCCACTACGATCCCTATCGTGGAGTGATGGTCTATGTCCGCCAGGTGAGTGGAGAGATCAAAAAAGGGTCTGAGATCAAGATGATGGCCACCGGCAAGAGTTTTGAAGTGCTGGAAGTAGGCATCTTTCGCCCCAAAGCCACACCCACGGACGTCTTGCGACCCGGCGAAGTCGGTTATCTCATTGCCAATATTAAAACTGTCTCCGATGTGAAGGTCGGCGACACCATCACCTCTCGCAAAAATCCCGCCTCAGACTCCCTCCCCGGATTCCGCGAAATACGTCCCGTTGTCTTTGCCGGCATCTATCCCGTCGACACCTCTGACTTTGAGGCTCTGCGCGATGCTCTCGTCAAACTCCAACTCAATGATTCCGCTCTCCATGTCGAACAAGAGAGCTCAGCCGCCCTAGGCTTTGGCTTCCGTTGCGGCTTTTTGGGCCTTCTTCACCTCGAAATCGTCTTTGAGCGCATTAGCCGCGAATTCAACGTCGATATTATCACAACCGCTCCGTCCGTTGTCTACCGCGTCCATCTCCATGATGGCACTCTCCTCGACGTAGATAATCCCGCCCACTTTCCCGACCCTTCGACCATCACCTCTATCGATGAGCCCTGGGTCCTCGCCCATCTCATGATCCCCCCCGAGTTCCTGGGCGCTTTGATGACCCTCGGCATGGAAAAGCGTGGCGAGTGCACCAAAACCGAGACCCTCAGCAATCGGTTGATCCTGACATACAAACTCCCCCTCAACGAAATCATCACCGACTTCAATGACAAGCTCAAATCTATCACTCGAGGTTATGGCTCCTTTGACTACGAATTTGATACCTACGAACCTGGCGACATTATTAAACTGGAGATTCGTATCAACGAAGAGCCAGTAGATGCTTTCTCCTGCCTCGTCCACCGATCCAAAGCTGAGACTAAAGGACGCGGTATCTGTTCCAAGCTGGTCGAAGTGATCCCCCGCCAGCTCTTCAGAGTGCCTATTCAGGCAGCGATTGGAGGCAAGATTATAGCCCGTGAGACAATCAAAGCCCTCTCCAAAGACGTTACAGCCAAATGTTATGGTGGGGATATCTCTCGCAAGCGCAAGCTCTGGGAGAAGCAGAAAAAGGGGAAGAAAAAAATGAAGGAGATCGGAAAGGTCTCGATCCCCCAAAAAGCCTTTATGGAAGTCCTAAAAGGTGTCGATTAGTCTCGCATTATGTTTTCATTAGCTATCATACCTATTGTAGTACCACACGCAACTGTAGGAATATAACATTTAGAAGTCGTGTCATAAACTATTGTGATTCTGTTTCGATTTGAAGTCATCTCTAAAACGTTACTTGTAGCGATTGTCAGAGCATTTATGGGATTATTTGAAGTAGCATCTATTGCATCAAATATTAGTTGTGCCTTCTTTATGATTTCCCCATATCCTTTTGTGCGATCATACTCATCACTGATTTTGCCAATTCTTTCATAAGCTGCGTCTTTATTTGAATAATATTTCTTTTTGTCTGTCGTTGACGCGGCCTCGGATAGAGCATTTGCTATGACAGTGGCAACTTTAAGCTCTCGTTCTTGTTCGAGATATTTTTGAATACTTTGGATAATCGTCTTGATCTTCTCCCCTTCTTCCCTGTGAGCTTTGTTTAATTTGTTGAATCTGACGCCCATATAGACCATCAAACCCGCACTGATAGCTGAGAAGCCTAATCCAACCGCAAGTATGACAGGATTGCCCATCACCAGAGCCAAAATGACTCCAAGGGCAATAGCGTTGATAATTAAAATACTACAATTATCACCGATCTTCCCTACTTTGGGGGCACGTAGCTGGATTCTCTGCGCTAACTCAGCACCTTTCGCAGTTGTTTTAGCCCCGTTCGTTGCCGTCATCACAGCAAAGTTATCACCAGCGCTTCGGCTGGGATCTAAATAATACACTGTATTTACACTCATAATTACACCTTTGTTATTTATTATGGTTTAATTGTAACACACAAGTATTAATTTTAAATTAAGCATATATTAATTTTATATTAAAAAACCCCCGGTTTAGTCAGAACCGAGCCAGTTGCGCCGCTTCCGCGGCGCGCCTCGGGAGTGGCGCAACAACTTTTAAGGATTAGGGCACGCATGCTGGCGCAGGAATGTTTCGATAAAAAAACCCTCAGTTCTGACTGAACTGAGGGTTCTCATGACTTATAAGAGCAGAGGTTCTCTAGCCGGCTTTGGCGGGCTCTGGCTGAGTTTCGAGAGCTGCGGGCTCTTCTGCTTCCACAGGCTTGGTCGTGAGGGTCACAAACTGCTTGTTTAGCGCTCTAGAAGCAATGATCCAGGCTCCGATAACCGCCATCAGAATAATAGCGAGATAAGGAGTAATAGCTCCCAGAGAGCCAAACGCTACGATAAGGCCTTGCTGGGCTAGCGCTCCACCGGACTTGCCGAGGCGGGCAGCTACGACGTCCACAGCAGCCTTTCCTTTACTCTTTTGTTCCTGATCAAGAGGAATATAGGCCATCTCCTTGGTAGGATCGAAGAGGGAGTATTTACAGGACTTACTCATAATATTTTGAGCTGCCCCGATAATCACTGCGAGCATTAGGGGCGATGTCCCCAGAGCAGCGACTATACCTGTGAGATTACCTTGGAAAATGGTCAACCCAAAGAACCCGATTCCTGTGACAAGAAGGATAATCGGTGTGACAAGTGCAGCGACTCCCCAGCCGAATCGGCGGATGACGTTACCTCCAACAAAAAGCATCATCAAGACGGTTACTGCACCAGTGACAGTGGAAAAGTAACCCATGAAGGTGCTGTAGTCATTGGCGTTGGGGTATTGCAGTTTAAGCTGGCTCTTCCAGGTGACTTCGACGATGTTGATGGCAATACCATAACCGATCACAATCAGTGCTAGACAGCCCATGTATGGGGATCTGATGAGGTAGAGAAAGCTATCCTTGAGAGACATCTTGGCTTTGGATTTCTTCTTCTTAAGAGCTTGTTCCTCGGCATCGAAGAATCGTGTGTCAGTTAGTACGTAGCGGTTGATCCACCAGTAAGTAGCCATGATGACCAGTCCGGAGAGAATCACCATACCCATCAAGAGATTGAGAGAGACACCCCAAGCATCGACACCTGCGGGTACTTTCTTACGGATATTCGAACAGAAAATAATTGCTGGTCCGGAGCAAAGTAGGGCGATATTGGCGCCGATGCCGAACAGGGCATAGAACCGTCTCGCTTCTCCAACACGGGTGATATCATTGGCAAACCCCCAGAACATCAGCGAAAGCATCACGCTTCCCCATAGTTCAGCAAAGACATAGAAGAGGGCAAAGGTCCAGTTTCTGAATATTGCTATGAAGCCCATCATCCCTTGAGGGAGCATGGCTTGAAGAGAATCTGCCGCAGTTGTGGGGTGCAGGGCATCTTTCATGGGATAGAGTACTGTGGCAAAAAGGGCAAAGTAGATCAAGAATGGGGTAATGATTGCGAAGAAGAGCTGTTTCTTACTCAGGATATTACTAAGCTTGGAGTAGATGAGCATGAACAGAACAGCGCAGGGAAGCACCAACCAAACTTTGATGAAGGGAATTGCTTCAGCACCTGAGCCTGGAGCTGTCACAATTAGAGTGTCTTTGGTATCTCGAAGAATAGTGTAGTTAAATGAGATGCAGAAAAACAGCAAGAACATAGGCAAGATTTTCTTGAGTTCGAAGGCGTGAATCGGCCATAAAAAAGATCGTAATTTCCCAAATTCTTGGTTTTCGCTAGACATACTCTCAAAATCCTCTCTTTGTAGTTCTTTAGAATAGGTAGTATATCAAACTGAGTGGGAAATGCAAGCAAAAAAAAGCCTTTTGAATTACTCAAAAGGCTTTTTTTGTAAGTAAAAAATATACTTGAATCAGTCGAGCTGTGAGGTGGCTTCTAGAGCAGCAATAGATTCGCTGTATGAGGTCCAGAGTTCGGGGCAGAGGCGATTTTCACGAATGGATCGAATAAGCTCGCGTTTGAGAGCGGGCAGAGAGCGCTTAGGGCTAAATTTGGAGAGCAGATCTTTGTCTCCAGCTTCTCTAGCTAGTTCTAGGACGCGTTCAATATCCGTTCGGGTGAAGCTGATGATATCTCTTCTTTTGCGAGAGCCTCTAGGCGCACGAGGCTTAGGATCCAAGGCTTTGGGCTGATCAGAAGCCACAACAAATTCTTGAAGCAGTTCATCGAGTTGAGCTGGGTCTGTTTTTTTGAGTTTTTTCATGGTGAAGTGGTGCATATAGCCACCGGAAGGGCCAGGAAGGTATTTGCAGAGATCGTTCTCTTTGCTTCCGTGCACTTTTTTGATGGCTTTATCAATGGTGTTTTCCAAATCTTCACGATTTTTTACAATTTGATTTTTGGTCGTGCTCATCGTTTTCTCCTTTCAGGTAGGCTCAATGCTTACCATTATTGTTTAAAGATGTTTTTTTTGTTATCGCCTAGAATAGTTAATTGATTTCAGCTTTTTTTTCATTAAAAATCTATCCTCTAGACTTCTGTTTTGTGCAAGTTTATGAAAGATTGTGTTTTTATGCAACACAGTTTGAAATAATTGCGCTTTTTTTGTTCAAAAGATGGAGTTAATAATTTTTTATCGTGGGTGCGTTGAACTCAAACCACTTTTAGCGTAAAATAGCATGGAATTTAGGATTTATATGAAGAAATTACTGCTATTCTTGTTAATACTGCCTCTTGCCGTAGGTTGCGCGGAGAGATGTAGAGGGGGGCGAGATGGGGTTTGGAGAGAGGAGAATGGAAAACTCAAGGTGCTTTCAACCATTGAGATGATCGATGATCTCGTCCAGAAGATAGGTCAAGATTATGTGGATTCTACGGCACTAATTCGTGGGGGGCTCGATCCTCACTCCTATGAGCTGGTGAAAGGGGATGACGAGAAGTTTGTTCGTGCTGATATTATCTTTTATAACGGGCTTGGGTTAGAGCATGGGCTGAGTTTAAGCCGAAATCTTATCGGTAATGGGAAGGCTGTGCCAGTGAGTGAGTGGTTGCTTCACGATCACGAGGATCGATTGATGATCGGAGAAGGGCAGTATGACCCCCATATTTGGATGGATATTTCTTTGTGGATGGAGACGATCGATCCGATTGTCGCAGAGCTCTCGCAAAAAGATCCGGATCATGCTGAGCAGTTTCGGGAGAATGGCCGAGCTTTGCGCGAGGAGATGGAAAGAGCTGATAATGAAATTGTTGAGCGACTACACCGCATTCCAGCCCAGCGGCGCTATCTCGTGACCAGTCATGATGCGTTCAACTACTTTACCCGCCGCTATCTGGCTGAGCCGGGTGAGGGAGAGCGTTGGCAGGATCGGTGCTGTGCCCCTGAGGGGCTGGCACCCGATGCCCAGCTCTCCATTGTAGATATGCGGAAGATTGTCGATCATATCGGCACCCACAATATTTCGGTTGTATTTACGGAATCCAATGTGAACAAAGACTCTCTAAAAAAGATCGTCTCTACTGGCAGGGCAAAGGGATTTGCAGTGCGGCTCTCCCCGGAGGAGCTCTACGGAGATGCGATGGGGAAGAGTGGCTCATATCTTGAGATGATCGCCCACAATGTTGATGTCATTGCGAGATCATTTGGCGGTGAATTATGAATGCTCTAGAGGTTGTTCAGCTGACGGTTAATTATGAAAAGGCCCCAGTACTCTGGGATTTATCCCTGACGGTTCCGGCCGGAAAGCTGGTTGGGATCATCGGTCCCAACGGAGCGGGCAAGAGCACGCTGATCAAGGCGGCCTTAGGTCTTATCAAGCCCATTTCAGGATCTGTGGCTTTTTTTGGGTCGCCGCTGAAGAAGGTGCGGAATCGCGTCGGCTATGTCCCTCAGCGGGAATCTGTCGACTGGGATTTTCCTATCACGGTCTTTGATCTCGTGATGATGGGGCGATATGGCCATCTCGGACTCTTTCGTAGACCTAAAGCTGCCGATAAAGAGCTTGTCTGGAGCTATCTAGCTAAGGTTGGGCTTGAGAAGTATGCCTCGAGGCAGATCAGTCAGCTCTCTGGTGGGCAGCAGCAGCGAGCTTTTATCGCTCGGGCGTTGATTCAGGAAGCCGATCTCTATTTTATGGATGAGCCTTTCGTGGGTATCGATATGACCTCCTGTGAGTTGATTCTCGATCTATTAAAAAGTCTCAGGGAAGAGGGGAAGACCATCTTCATCGTCCATCATGACCTCGATTCTGTGCCATCTATCTTTGATTGGGCGATCTTGCTCAATATGTATCTCATCGGTTGCGGGGAGATTGGTGATGTCTTTACCCCAGAGTTGATTCGGCGTACTTATGGCAAAGAGGAACAGCTCCTGGATCAGGTAGCTAAGCTCTCTCAAGAGAAAACGTCGGGTTACCCCTCATTATGATCAACTTTTTCACCGATCCCTTCCTCCGCGCGCCGACGATTGGTGCTATGTTGATGTGTTTTGCATCGGGAGTGGTCGGGGTTTTGGTCTTTGTGCAGAGACGCTCACTTCTTGGAGAGACCCTCTCCCATGCGACCTATCCTGGCGTAACGCTGGCTGTTGTCGCTGCGGCTTTTTTAGGGCTAGATGAGTGGCTCCCTCTCTTTATTCTTTCTGGGGCGCTTCTTTCAGCCCTGCTCGGGCTTTTGGTGATGCATTTTTTGAAACTCCGCTTGAAAGTTCGTGAAGATTCGGCCCTTTGTCTGGTCCTGGCAGCCTTTTTTGGTGTGGGAGTGACGATCGCAAGCGGTGTCCAATTCACTCACACCGCCCAATTTCTCAAGATTCAAGCCTATCTCTACGGCCAGGTGGCTACCATGACTGATATTCACATCGCTATCTATGGCGGGCTCTCCCTTCTCATTGTCGCCATGGTCTTTCTTTTTTACAAAGAGCTTCAGTCCCTTTTTTTTGACCGCCCTTTCACCACAAGCCGCGGTATTGCTTCCTGGGGCATCGACACACTCTTCTGTGTTATTGTCGCTCTAGCTTTGGTGATCGGCATTCGGAGCGTGGGTGTGGTCCTAATGTCTGCTATGCTGATCGCTCCTGCCGCCTCAGCCCGTCAATATACCAACCGCCTCTCTTTGATGTTTCTTTTCGCCGGCTTTTTCGGCCTCATCAGCGGCTTTTTTGGCAGCTACCTCTCAGTGGTGCTCTCAGAGGTCTTTCCTGGCCGTTCTTTTGCTACGGGCCCCATGATCGTGCTTGTCGCGTCGACAATCACCCTGCTCTCCTTGGCTTTTGCTCCGAAAAAAGGGCTGGCGATACGCTACTTCCGCATTGCCAGCTTTCGTTTCAATCGACTACAAGAAAATATCCTAAAAGCGATCTGGAGACACGAAAAGGAGAAGATCTCATTGGGAGAGCTGGCTGAGTGCCAAGGACGGTCGCGACAATACATTAAGCTGGTTCTCTTTCGTCTGATGGCGCGCGGATGGATCAAGTCCAGCAGTGCTAATCTCTACACTTTGACCCCCGAAGGACATCAACAGGGAGGACGGATTATTAGACTCCATCGACTTTGGGAAGTCTATCTTGTCAACTATATCGGAGTGGGTTCAGAGAGAGTCCATAAAAATGCCGAAGAGATCGAACATATACTCTCACCAGAGCTCGAGAAAAAGCTGACCCGTCTGCTCGATAACCCAGAGCGCGATCCCCACAACCAACCTATCCCACAATCAGAGGGCCATGTATCTTAATCCCTACAGCAACACCCATTTTTTCAGCTTCTTTGGCATCTTGCTTCAGCGGCTCCTGGCTTTTTGTAGTGGCCAGCTCCCGTTTGCGGAGCTTGCCTCTGATGAAGTGCAGATCCTAGTCCTCATAGGTGTAGCCCTCTCCAGCGCTCTTGTCGGTAGCTTTTTGGTCTTACGCAAGATGACCATGCTTGCCAATGCCCTCTCCCACACCATCTTGCTCGGGATTGTGGTTGTCTACCTTCTCTTTCACGAACTCTTTCACCTGCGCGCCTTTTTCATCGCCTCACTGGTGACAGGCATCCTAACCACTTTTTTAACCGAATTTCTCACCAAGGTGATCCGGCTTCAAGAAGATGCCAGCATCGGGCTGGTCTTTACCTCCCTTTTTGCCACAGGCATCTTGCTGATTAATCTCTTCTTTCCTAATACCCATATTGGCATTGAACTGGTGATGGGCAATGTAGACGCATTGCAGAAAAATGACCTTCTCCTCGTCTACACCACTCTCGGTATGAATGTGCTGGCTTTTACCCTCTTTTTCAAAGAATTTAAGCTCACGACCTTTGATAGAGCGCTCTCTTCCTCGCTCGGACTCTCACCGACCCTCTATAACTACTTTTTGATGGTGCTTACTTCAGCCACAGCTATCTCGGCTTTCCGTTCGGTGGGAGTTTTTATGGTGCTGGCTTTCTTTGTGGTGCCGGTGCTGATTGCCCGTCTTTTCACCCACACTCTCTCTACGCTGATCTATCTGTCTATGGGAATAGGGGGGCTATCGGCTCTTGTTGGCGTGGCGCTCTCCCGCCATATCTTCACGATCTTTCAGGTGGGACTTTCTACTGGAGGCATCGTCGTCTGCACACTGCTTCTCTTCTATCTGATTGCCATTCCATTTGCTCTCAAACGAAGAGTTGCAACGTCAGCACTTTATCGCGCAGTTAAGTAACCTTCTGGAGATTAGCTATCTCATAGGCTTCTGTTCAATCCTACTTGCGTTCATGTATAAAACCTAACCACTCGTTAGGTTTTATAGTCGATTAAATCTAAGATGAGAAAATCGGACGAAAGATTTTTGCTATGAACGAAGGTGACTTTTGTAAGTCACCGAGCTCGAACGCAAAGTTCCCAGCTAAAAGATTCGGATCGATTTTCTCATCTTAGATTTAATCGACTATATGGCGAGAGTATGCAAATCTGTTTCTTTCTCCTTTTCGATTTTTTTCACTCGCTGGACTGGCCTTTAAACATTTAATGGATAAAAATAGCACTATATCGCCAAAACAGGAGGTAAAATCATGAAAATTTGTCGTTTTGTCAATATTTTTTACTTATTATTCGTCTTTGGATCTTTGGCTCTTCATGCAATTGAATCGCCTAAAATGATGGAATGTCCGGGGCATCCAAGAGATGCAGAAGATATTCAACGCGAAGTCGATGAATACAGATATGAGGATAAACGTAGACAACTAGATGCGATCGATCCCGACGGGGCGCCCCATTCCACAGAAGATGCAAAGAATTTTGCATAGGCGAGAAACAAGCTCTGACGATAAATCGCTCAAGGTAGGAGGTGTGCGATTTTCGCTTTAGAAGAATGTGCATGAATTTCGTTCTTCTTGCGTGCGTTTTTCCCAGATTGACTTTTAGGCTCTGCTCGAGATAAGATGGACGATTATTATGAAAAAAAAGATTGCCGTTTTAGGGAGTACAGGGTCGATCGGGACCAGCACTCTCAAAGTCGCCGAACATCTCTCAGACAAGATCCAAGTAACAGCCTTGGCTGCCCACTCCAATATTGACCTTCTTGAGGAGCAGATCGCCTTTTTTAAGCCCGAGGTTGTCGCCGTTTTTGATGAGGCCAAAGCTCTGGAACTCAAAAAGCGCTGTTTGCCTGTGAAAGTCGTCGCTGGCGAGAGCGGTCTCGACGAGGTGGTCTCGAGCGACAGTGTCGACTTTGTTGTCATGGGAATCGTTGGGATGGCGGCTCTTAAGCCGACTATTAGAGCGATTGAATGCAAAAAAGAGATTGGGCTGGCCAACAAAGAGGTGCTGGTCGCTGCGGGAGAGTTGATCACTCGACTAGCTCGAGAGAATGGGGTGACGCTGATCCCCATCGATAGCGAGCACAGTGCCATCTTTCAGTGTTTGCATGGGAGAGATCCCCGTGAGGTGAGACGGATCATCTTGACTGCTTCTGGCGGGCCTTTCCGAGATTATAAGCATGAGCAGCTAGCCTCGGTTACTGTGGAGGAGGCTCTCAATCATCCGACTTGGAAGATGGGCTCGAAAGTGACTATTGATAGCTCGACTTTGATGAATAAAGGGCTGGAAATGATTGAAGCGAGTTGGCTTTTTAACATTCCTCCTGAGAAGATCGAGGTGGTGATCCATCCGCAAAGTATCGTTCATAGCATGGTTGAATGGATCGATGGATCGATCCTTGCGCAGCTCAGTGAACCCAACATGATCTTCCCCATTCAATATGCGCTGACTTATCCAGGGAGAGAAGTGGGGAGTCTGCCTCCTTTCGACTTTCAGAAAAAATCACGGTTAGATTTCTTCGCTCCGGATAGGGAGAAGTTTCCTGCGTTAGATTTTGCATATGAGGCGCTTCGGCGAGGGGAGTCGCTGCCCTGTTATCTCAATGCCGCCAACGAGATTCTTGTGGATCGCTTTTTGCAAAAAGAGATCTCTTGGCAAGGTATTGCCGACCGTTTAAAAAAGTTAATGAATCACCATTCATCGATGCCTGCGGATTCGATAGAATCCGTTTTGGCCATCGACGATGAAGCCAGAGAGGAAGCGAGACAGGTATGACCATTTTGTATTTTGTTTTAGCGGCAGCTGCCCTAGGGGTTTTGGTCTTTATCCATGAGCTTGGTCACTACTATGTCGCCCGAAAAGTGGGGATGACGGTTGAGGTTTTTAGCATTGGCTTTGGACGGGCTGTCCTAAAGTGGAAGGTGAATGGTGTTGCCTGGCAGCTTGGTTGGCTGCCCTTTGGCGGTTACGTCAAAATCGCCGGGATGGAGGTGACGAAGCAGAAGGACAAAAAAACCTATATCGAGCCCCACGAAATACCAGGTGGTTTTTTTGCCAATGCTCCCTGGAAGCGGATTGCCGTCGCTTTAGCTGGTCCTGTGGCCAACCTGATCCTCGCCTTTCTTATCTTTGCTGTTATCTTTGCGATGGGAGGCCGTGAAAAGCCCTTCTCTGAATTTACAAAAATTATCGGTTGGGTAGACCCCGGCTCGGAACTTTACGTCCAGGGAGTGCGCCCTGGGGACATCTTGACTCACTACGATGGCCAACCCTACACCAGTTCAAAAGATCTGCTCTACGCGGCGATGCTTAGCGACCGAAATGTGAGGCTTCGGGGATATCACGTCGATTACGCGACTGAGGAGAAGAGCCCCTTCTCATACACTATCGAGACCTACCAATCACCCGCTTCTCTGGATGGCATCTTAACCACAGGGATTTCCAACGTATCCCGCTATTTTATCTATGATCGTTTGCCTGGAGGAGCCCCCAACCCTCTTCCCGCAGGTTCTCCTTTGGAGGAAAGTGGCTTACAATATGGTGATAGGCTCGTGTGGGTTGATGGTCAACTGCTTTTTTCACGGGAACAGCTTAGATATATTCTCAACGATGGAAGAGCGTTATTGACTGTTAAAAGAGGGGATTCTCATTTCATCACACGTCAACCGAGGGTAAAAGCGGATGACCTTATATTGTCTGGGGCGGTGAAGAATGAACTCTCTGATTGGCAATATGCGGCTGGCATTGAGGGAAGATGGCAGGAGCTTAAAATTATGCCCTACAACCTCTCTCCTACAGGAGTTGTCACCAACTCTTTGGAGTTTATCGATAATGAGAGCCGGGATAAAGCCTTTCCCCGCGATCCACTTTCTCCGGAGCTCGAACAACCTCTCGAAATCGGTGATCAGATCGTAGCCATCGATGGAACGGCCATCACTACCTCCTATCAGCTGCTGGATCTATTACAGACCCGCCAGGTTCAGCTTATGGTGGATCGGCAAGTTCCAGTGGAGAAAAAAGTACTCTGGAAAGATGAAGACACACTTTTTCAAAAAGTGGTTCATTGGAATGAGATTCAGACGATCGCGAACTCTATCGGCACTCCAAATCCCGTGAAAGAGACGGAACACCTCGCCTTACTTGCTCCTGTTATTCCTAAGAGGTCTGAAAGATTAAAGAGTGATTTAGAACAGACAAGGGAAAAAATAGGAGAGATCAAAGATCCTGAAAGAAGGGCGCAAGCCCTCCACTACCTTGAAGAGAGTCAAAATCAACTCATCTTGGATGTTATCTTCCAAGACGAAGAGGTGACATTCAATCCCAACCCCTTCGCGCTCTTTGGCTCGATTTTTACTGAGACATGGCACACCCTCAAAGCCCTTATTTTGGGCTATCTTCATCCCAAATGGATCAGCGGACCTATTGGCATTGTCAACGTGATTCATCATGGCTGGTCTTTGGGCATAGGCGAGGCACTCTTCTGGATCGGAGCGATTAGCTTGAACCTCGGAGTGTTCAACCTACTCCCTATCCCGGTCCTCGATGGAGGCTATATCTGCATCTCCTTGTGGGAGATGATCACGCGGCGTCGTCTCAAAGCTAAGACTATCGAAAGGTTGATCATTCCGTTTGTTGTGCTTCTCGTCGCCTTTCTGATCTTTTTGACTATCCAAGATATCAGCCGATTGTTTTAGCCTATGAAACCCAAAGCTGCCATTGTCTACCTAGCGCCCAAAGAGAGCATGAATCGCTTTGAGGTGTTCCTTTATAGTCTGGAGTTGATGGAAAAGCACTTCAACCAGCGCTTTGGTTATCCTGTAGTGATTTTTCATGAAGATCTTCCAGAAGCCAAAATGGAACAGATCAGAAGCACCTTCTCCTCTGAGTTCTACTTTGAAAAACTGGTCGATTTCCTAGAGCTTCCCACCCATCTTAATATCGAAAAAGTGAAGAGATGGCTTCAGGGAAAGGATGGGGGTCGCCTTTCAGCCCAAGGATTAGGCTATCGACAAATGTGCCGTTTCTACTCTCATGGATTGCTTTTCCATCCCGCTCTCCACGCCTATGACTACTATTGGCGCTTTGACGATGACTCCTATTTGACCCATCCCGTGAACTTTGACCCTATTGAGACTCTAGAGAAGCAAGGGTGTGTCTATGGCTTTCGATCGCTGATGCGCGAGGATCCAAAAAGGACCGAAGGACAGGGGTTAAAAGAGATTATGACCCTGACCCGAAAGTTTGCCAGAAAGAACAGGCTTCCCCTAAAACATCTAAGGCCTTTCTCCGACTGGCTCGGTAGATCGAATGGGAAACAGTATTACACCAACTTCGAGATCAACAAACTCTCATTTTGGCGCAACAATACTCTTTTCAAAGAGTATATCTCGCTTCTTGAGCATGCCGATGGATTTTACAAATATCGCTGGGGCGATGCTCTGACTCGCACGCTGGCCTGTTCGATCTTTTTAAAGCCTCAGCAGATCCACCATTTTACGACTATCGGTTATCGCCACAACTATCACGCAGCTGTCACCGATAGCGTAGATATTCATTATTTTATTCCCGACGAGATCGACCGTTCCGCTTCCGTCGTTCAAGAGTTGGGAGCATTCCACATCCCCGGCGACGCTTAAAAAGGGGGTCAGACGTGCATAAGTGCAAAAGTTTTGCACTTATGCACGTCTGACCCCCTTTCCTGACCCCCTTTCTGATTGAGATTCTAAGCAGCGCCCGCAAGGAGAGGTTGAAGAGAAACTTTTCTTGTTTCTTTCAGTTCTGCATTGGTGTTTTTGCAAGCATTTCTAATCACCAAGATACATAAAGCGGCTAGTAGCGTCTCGAGAATGATTGCTGCCACAATACAGAGTATTGGATCTCTATTACTAGATGATGGAAGGGCAAAACAAACTATTCCAACAAAGCCCTGAACTAAAGCAACAACTGGAAACAAGAAACAGACAGCTCTCCAAACACGATTGTTTGTTGACTCAAGTTCTGCTAGTACGGTTCCGACTCCTGGAGGGGGGAGTACAGCAAGTGGTGATAGCATGATTTCCTTTAAAAAATAATATGACACAGATGAAATAGATCATCTGTGTCATAGACTATTGTTTTGGAAAACTTTAAGACTTTTTCTCTTCGTCGTCAAGGATTTCGACTTCGGCTTCCTCGATGTCTTCTTTCTGCTGAGGCTGCTCAGCTGCAGCGCCACCTGGGGGCGGAGGAGCCGCTTGTGGGCCAGCTCCGGCCTTCTGCATCACCTCACCGATTTTCTGCATGTGGGTGTTGAGCTCTTGAATCGCTGCCTTGATCTCTTCAGGATTGTTCCCTTCGAGGGCTTTTTTGACGCCGTCAATCTTGGACTGAATATCGCTCGCGACATCGCCAGGAATCTTGTCTTTGTACTCACCAAGCGCTTTTTCAGCGCGGAAGACAAGTCCATCAGCTTCGTTGCGCACATCGACGCCTTCACGGCGTACTTTGTCTTCTTCTTTGTGCTCCTCAGCCTCTCGGGTCATCCGCTTGATCTCTTCTTCTGTTAATCCAGATTGCGCTTCGATGCGGATCTTCTGCTCTTTTCCGGAGGCTATATCCTTGGCGGAAACGTGCAAAATACCATCGGCATCGACATCAAACGCCACCTCAACTTGAGGCACTCCGCGGGGGGCAGGTGGGATGTCGGTCAGATCAAAGCGACCGATCTCACGGTTGTCGTGGGCCATGGGACGCTCACCTTGGAGCACCACGATGCTGACGGCCGGCTGATTATCACTCGCTGTTGAGAAGATCTGTTTCTTCTGCGTCGGAATGGTGGTGTTTTTCTCAACGAGAGGGGTCATCACACCGCCTAGGGTCTCAATGCCGAGCGAGAGCGGAATCACGTCGAGCAAGAGCACATCTTTCACATCGCCACCGAGTACACCACCTTGGATCGCAGCACCCACTGCCACCACCTCGTCTGGATTGACCCCTTTGCTGGGCTCTTTGCCAAAGATGCCTTTTACCATTTCCTGGACTGCTGGCATCCGAGTCATTCCTCCTACGAGAAGCACGGTCTCTATATCATTTGGGGTCATCCCAGCGTCTTGTAGCGCTTTGAGGCAAGGCTCTCGGGTACGCTCGATGAGATCATGAGTCAAATTCTCGAGTTTGGCTCGGCTCAAAGTAAGCGCCAGATGTTTAGGTCCAGTCTCGTCCATGGTGATAAATGGCTGGTTGATCTCAGTCTGTTGGGTACTGGAGAGCTCGATTTTGGCTTTTTCGGCTGCGTCACGGAGCCGTTGGATCGCCATCTTGTCATGGGAAAGGTCGATGCCATGTTCTTTTTTAAACTCATCGAGTAGCCAGGTGAGGATAATTTTATCAAAGTCATCACCGCCGAGATGGGTATCTCCGTTGGTGGAGTGGACTTCGAAAACTCCTTCACCGATTTCGAGGATCGAGATATCAAAGGTTCCTCCACCGAGATCAAAGACGGCAATTTTGTGATCTCCGCCTTTGTCGAGGCCATAGGCCAGCGCTGCCGCGGTTGGCTCGGGGATAACCCGTTTTACATTGAGGCCGGCTACACGCCCAGCATCTCTTGTCGAGGCCCGTTGGGAGTCGTTAAAATAGGCAGGAACAGTGATCACTGCTTCGGTGACCTCTTCTCCAAGGTAGGCCTCGGCGGTCTGCTTCATTTTGGCCAGCACCATGGCGCCGATCTCTTCGGGAGAATACTCTTTGCCACTCACTTTAAATGCTGCATCACCGTTGCTGTCGGGAGTGACCTGGAAGGAGACTGTTTTGATCTCCGACTGCACTTCATCAAACTTTCGTCCGATGAACCGCTTGCTTGAATAGACTGTATTCTCAGGACTAGTGATCGATTGACGTTTGGCAGGAACACCCACAAGCCGCTCATCACCTTTAAATGAGACAACCGATGGAGTAGTGCGACCGCCCTCTTCCGAGACGATCACCTTTGCTTGACCTCCCTCCATCACAGCAACGCACGAGTTGGTCGTGCCGAGGTCAATCCCTATGATTTTTTTGCTTTTCTTTTTTTGTTCAGCCATTTTCTTCCTTCTCTTGATTTGTTTCTTG
>JAAKFT010000018.1 GCA_011064935.1 Chlamydiota bacterium
CCGTAAGGGGAGTTGAAGCTGAACAGGCGGGGCGAGAGTTCGGGCAAGCTGACCTCGGTGTGTATGGGACAGGCGTAGCGTTCGGAGTAAATCTGATCGGTCCAGCCGTCGGACGAGATTTTGGAGGGTTTCTTGGCGCTGGGCGGGCGGGCGTCCTGTTTGGCGATAATGACCAGGCCGTCGGAAAGTTTCAGGGCAACTTCCAGGGAGTCGGCCAATCTGGTGCGGACGGGTTGTTTGACCAGCAGGCCGACGATTTTAAGCTCAGCTCCCCGTTCACATGCTTTGAAGATGGAGGGCATGTGGTTGATGAGCAGGTCAGCTTGGCGAGAGGTGAGGTAGGAGATGCCGCAGCCGCTGTCGTGCATCTTTTGTAATTTGAGAAAGATTCCTTCTTCAGCAAAATACCCTTTGTCGATGCCGGCGTAGAGGGGGACGTGGTTTGGGTTGGGAAGCCAGTCGAGTAGAAGGCGGGTGGAGTGGTGAGATTTGTTCTGGCAGCTGACAAGCCCGGTTAATAGGGTGCCTACCAGAAAACAGGCGAAGGCAAACCGTCTTTTCTTAAAAGAGATCCGTCTCCAGGCAAACCGGACTTTCCACTTCTTTCGTGTGATGAACCATCTCTCACAACCGAGCACGATAGAGTAGAGCAGCAGACTCATTGTGGTAAGACAGAAAAGAGCGGCGAAACAGATCTCCAGATCGGCATTACGGCGACTTTCGAGCATCAAGATGCCTAGCCCATGTTCGGCGCCGGCCCACTCTCCGGCCACCGCGCCGATACCCGCAATCGCGGCTGAGATGCGAAACCCTGCAAAAATATGCGATGTGGCAAAGGGGAGGCGGAGCTTTAGAAGGGTCTGAAATGGAGTGGCTTGGTTGGAACGAAAAAAATCGAGCAGCTCTTGTGGTGTGGAGCGGAGTCCCTGGTAGATGTTGAGGGTGAGTGGGAAGAAGATCATCAGCGCGGTGGGAATGACGATCGCCGTGTAGCTCCAGCCGAACCAAATCACCATGATCGGGGCGAGGGTAAACATTGGTAGACATTGGATGGTGATGAAAAAGGGCTGCAGGAGAAGGCGAGAGGTTTTGAATCTTATCATCGTCCAAGCTAATGGAAAGGCGATGCCTAGAGCTAATAGAAAGCCTCCAGCCATCTCTTTGAAAGTGACAAGGGTGTGAAAGAAGAGGCGGTCATTGCTTTCCCAGAGGGTTGTAAAAATATCAGAAGGGGCGGGGAGGATGAAGAGTAGGGAGTGGAAGAATTGCGATGAGAACTCCCAAACCCCTAAAAGAATCAGTAACCCAATAAATGGGACGGCTACTTTTTTCAACATGCGAAAAATTATAGATAGAGATAGAATTAATCTCTACAGGAGAACCAACATGTCAAATACAAGAAAAGAATCGGATAGTTTAGGAGAGGTTGAAGTACCCTCGGAGGTCTACTATGGGGCGCAGACCGCTCGATCGCTTATCAATTTTAATATTGGCCTTGAGACCATGCCTCTGCCTGTCATCCATGCTTATGGTCTTTTAAAACAGGCTGCTGCTGAGATTAATGCTGATCTGGGGCTGCTGCCAAAAGAGATTGCTGAGCTGATTATCCGGGCAGCCGGGGAGGTAGCCGGGGGCAAGCATGATGCCCACTTTCCTCTTCGTGTCTGGCAGACCGGAAGCGGAACCCAGACCAACATGAATACCAATGAGGTGATCTCCAACCGAGCTATCGAACTTGCTGGCGGCACTATCGGGAGTAAAGATCCTGTCCACCCCAACGATCATGTCAACAAATCTCAATCTTCCAATGACTCTTTCCCAACTGTCATGCACGTCGCTACGGCGGAACAGTTGACCTCCCATCTCATTCCCATGGTGAAAAAGCTTAGAGATGCCCTTGAAGAGAAGCGAAAGGCCTTCTCTGATATTGTCAAGACCGGTCGCACCCATTTAATGGATGCGACACCGCTGACCCTTGGACAGGAATTTTCTGGTTATGTCGAGCAGCTTGACCAAGACATCGAGCGGATCGAGCAGTCGCTCCCACGTATTTATGAATTAGCGATTGGTGGTACTGCTGTCGGAACGGGGCTGCTCTCACCTCCCCATTTTGCAGAGAGAGTTTCAGCACGCCTTGCCGAGTTGACTGGACTCCCTTTTGTCTCGGCTCCCAATAAATTTGCTGCACTGGCAGCACACGACCCTCTCGTTTTCGCTAGTGGCGCCCTAAAGACCTTGGCCGTTTCCTTGAATAAAATCGCTGCTGATATCAGCTGGATGGGTTCTGGGCCGCGTTGTGGTATCGGAGAGCTGCTTCTTCCTGCCAACGAGCCGGGCTCTTCGATTATGCCTGGCAAGATCAACCCAACTCAGTGTGAAGCTATGGCGATGGTCTGCGCACAAGTGATGGGTAACGATATGGCCATTGCGATAGGCGGTTCGCGCGGAAACTTTGAGTTAAACGTCTTTAATCCAATGATTATCAGCAACCTTCTCCACTCTGTGCAGATCCTTGGTGATGTCTGCCGTTCTTTTGCTGATAAGGTAGTGGTTGGATTGCAGCCTAATCGTGATCAGATCGCCAAACACCTCGAGAGGTCGTTGATGCTGGTGACAGCGCTCAGCCCAAAGATTGGGTATGACAAGTCTTCAAAGATCGCGCTAAAAGCTCTTCACGACAATCTTTCGCTCAAGGAGGCCTGTTTGGAGCTGGGCTTTTTATCTGAATCGGAGTTTGACGAGCTAGTTGTTCCTGAAAAGATGCTCTAAAATGGAGTCAGACCCCGTGCAGTTATGCGCGTCTGATCCCATTATCTATCGCATGGCTTGTTTGAATTTTTCGACGCGGAGAAGTTCGCGTGAAAATTCTAGAGCTGTACTGATGTGCGAGAAGATGTGATCTTCTCCGATCAGTTCATCGAGATGGTAGCGTCGAAGGTCTTTGAGGGGATTTTTCTTCACGCCTGAGAGTAGCAGCACGCTGCCTTGTCTCTTGCATTCGATATAGAACTCTTCTAGGGCGTGCATACCCGAGGCGTCAATCGTGGGTACTTTCCGCATTCTGAGAATAAAGACTTTGGCTGGTCGCTCTAGTTGGTTGAGGAGGTTTTTCAACCGATCGGCGACTCCGAAAAAGAAAGGGCCATTGATTTCATAGATCTCTACACCTGGGGGAATAGCCTGATGGTTGACAGAATCGATGTCAGAACTCTCAGGAAAACTATCTTCAGAATCTTGACTCGCTGAGACCACCTCAGAAACATCACTCATCTGTTTCATGAAGAGGAAAGCGGCAAGAATCATGCCGACTTGAAGAGCGGCGGTGATATTGACAAGCACAGCCAACAGGAAGACCGTGACGAGGATAATGATGTCTCTTCTCGGGGCAGTCAAGAGATGGAGAAAGTGGTGGATTTCGCTCATGTTCCACGCGATCATAAGTAGCACGGCTGCGAGAGAGGCGAGGGGGATTTTAGCGGCAAAAGGTGCGAGAAGATACATGATCAGGAAGATGGTGCCAGCATGGATGATGCCAGCAATCGGTGTTCTTGCACCGCTTTTGACATTGGCGGCTGTACGGGCAACGGAGCCGGAGGCAGGCATCCCTCCAAAAAGGGCTGCGCCAATATTGGCAATCCCTTGAGCGACCAATTCACTATTGGATTGATGACGCCATCCGGTCATTCCTTCACTCACTACAGCAGCCAAAAGAGACTCAATCCCTGCCAGGAGAGCAATTGTGAGAGCCTCAGGGACTAGTACGAGTATTTGTTCGAAGTGAATAGAGGGGAATGAGGGAGCTGGAAGGCCGCGAGGCAAAGATCCAAATCGACTTCCTATTGTATCAATGTTGATGTTGAAAAGCCAAGTAAAGAGTCCCATAGCCACTAGTGCGACAATGGTTCCTGGCACGCGAGGTTTATATCGTCGAAAGTAGACGATAATCACCAGCGTGCCCATTCCAATGACAAAAGCGGCTGGATTCCAAGAAGAGAGATTGTGCCAGTAAGCACTCCATTTTCCGAGAAAGTCCATGGGTACAGAGCCCATAGAAAGCCCTAGAAACTCTTTGATTTGTGAAGAGGCGATAATAACAGCGATCCCAGTGGTAAAGCCTGTGACGACGGGATATGGGATAAATTTGATATAGGTTCCAAGGCCTGCTATCCCGAAGCAGATCAATATCACGCCAGCCATCAGGGTGGCGACGAGCATACCCTCGAAACCATGGGTCATTATGATCCCATAGAGCACAACGATAAAAGTACTTGTAGGACCTCCGATTTGGACTCGACTGCCTCCAAGGGCGGAGATCAAAAAACCTGCGATAATAGCGGTAAAGAGACCTCTTTCTGGAGCAATATTAGCACCAATGGCGGTAGCGATTGCAAACGGAATCGCTATGACACCGACTGTTATCCCAGCAATGAGGTCATGCCGGAATGTGGAGATAGAATAGGACCCTCTCAAACATTGGATGGATTTGGGAATAAAACTTTTAATGCGGGTGGAAAAAGAACTAAAGTTAGCCATTACGGTTTAATACTAATTGCAAAAAATAAAGTTACAAACTCGAGCCGCCTAACGTGTCATCTTCGGCCCATCCTTTCTCGCTCATATTTAAAAATATTAGCTTCGAAACGATAGCCCAAATCTGCCACGCTATCCGATCCGATTTTGTAACTTTATTTTCTTCCATTAGTATAACAACACGTCTAAGATATCATCTTTATTTTCGCTTATTCAGAATCACTTTGTCAACTTAATCGTTGGTAAAATTATTTTTAATGAGTTTCGATGTAGGTGTTCTTAAAATCTAGGTCGCAAAGTTCTGACATATAGACGTTTTTAACATAGGGTTTTTTGAGATAGCAGGCTGTTGAATGATAGATAGGGGCAATAGGCATGTCATTCAAAAGAATCCCCTCAGCCTCCAGGAGCAGAAGTTCTCGATCTTCAAGGCTTTCCTTCTTAGAAGCTAGATCGAGTAATCGGATAAACTCCGGATCTTCCCATTGAGTGTCATTGTTGCCTCCCAACGGGGAGTCGTTGGTGTATCGATAGTTTTCTAGGATGGTTTTGGGATCAGGGAGATCGCTGACCCAGCTGCGGCCTCCCACTTGATAGTTATGTTGTGAAAGATAGTCGATAAAAGTATTCCACTCGTAACTCTGCAGGTGAATCTCGATGCCGAAGGCGCTAGTCCATTGCTGTTGAATCGCTTGGGCAATTTTTTGGTGCTTTTCGCTACGACTAAAAATCAAAGTGATTTCTGGAAATGTCTTGCGCGTCCATCCCTCTTCCTCCAGAGCTTCTTCAAAGAGAATGGTGGCAGTTTCTTGGTCGTTGTCGTTTAATGAACAGGAGTTTTCAGGAGAGAGCTTCATCCAGAGAGGGACGAGGCTCTTGGCTAGTGTTTGATTCGCCTGTAAAATGTTGTCGATAAGTGATTGTCGGTTAATTGCGCATGAAAAGGCTTTCCGTATTTTAACCGAATGAAATGGCGATGCTTTGGTGTTGAATTTATAACAATATGTTCCAGCGAGCGGAAGGATAAAAAGCTCCTGATCAACGTTTAAGCTCTCCTTTAGGGTCGGAAGGGCCTCAGAGGGGATACTTGAATTTGGAGATCCAGCCCAGTCCAGTTCACCATTTTCGTACATGTTGAGTTCTGTATGCTCATCTTCGATCATCGTCAACACGACCTTATCGAGCCGGACGGCGTCGGCCTTCCAGTAGAGAGGATTTTTCACCGCTTCTATTTCGCTATGATGGTTCCACTTTTTGAGTTTAAAAGGCCCATTGCAGATAAAGTCGTCGCCTTGCTCTTCAGCCCAGTGGGCATTGATTTTCTCAGCTTCTAGGCTGATGGGAAAACAGATGGGGTAGGCTGTTAGTTGGAGAAAATAAGGGTCAGGATATTTGAGCTCTACGACGAGTTTATTCGCTCCACAGGCTGTAACTCCGATCTCTTCAGAGGAGATCTCATCCTTTTTAGCCTCTTCACCACCTTTGATGACAAAGAGCTGGTGGGCAAACTCATTGGGGAACCGGGGTGAGAGGACCTTTTTCCAGGCCGCTTCAAAATCGTAGGCAGTCACCGGAAGACCGTTGGTCCAATGAGTGTCGCGCAACCAAAAGGTATATTGTTTTTTGTCCTCAGAGATTTCAATTTTGTCTGCAAGAGCAGGCGTGGGCTCTCCGTCTGAATTGAGGCGTGTGAGTCCTTCGAAGAACATCTTTCCCGTGGTTCGTGAGGGGAGATCGCGAATAAGCCTTGGATCTAGTGAGGATGGTTCGCTATGGAGATTCATCCGAAAAATCTGCTCTTCTCTTTGTACAACTCGGGACTCTTTAGGAGCCGGATGGCAACTCAGTAGAAGCAGAAGGGGGACAAAAACCAATATTCTCATGAAGTTAGACATCCTACAGACTTCTCCTTTTCTATTCACTTTGAAAAAATCAAGAGGACAGAAAATGCTTCATCCTCTTGACTTTTAACCCCATTCCATTGAAAATTCTTGTCTATTCTTCACATTATTAAGCTTGAGGTTCCCAGTGAGAAAATTCATCTATTCCATCCTTCTGCTCACCACTTTTTCTCTACAGGCTGCGATACCAGCTGGAACAGTCAAAAAACGCATGTTATCCGACTTGGATTTTATTAAGAGTGTTTTTGAGGTGAAATATGCCCCTCGCGCTTGGAAGCAAGAGCATAAAGGGTGGAATCTGGATGCTGAAATAGAAAATGCTAAAAATAGAGTTCTCAATGACCCTCAGCCAACTGTGAAAAATTTCCACATTATTCTCAAAGAACTTTTTAACTCTGCTTGTGATTACCATGTGGGTATTGACTTCTACTCTACAGAGGAGGCCTACCTTCCATTTATGATAAAGGGGGCCGAAGGTCGTTACTATGTTGTGTATGTTAACCACACAAAGAGAGTCTCCAATGATATTTCTGTTGGGGATGAAATTTTCACCTTCAATGAACGACCAATTGCTGAAGTGATCGCAGAACTAAAGGAGTGTGAGTGTGGATACAACACTCCTGAAACAGATCAGGCTTTAGCTGAGATGTTGCTGACGGCGCGGAGAGGGGATTTTGGTACCAAGGTCCCTCAGGGCAGCGTCGAACTCACATTGAAGAAGAAATCCTCTGGAGCGATAAAAAGAGTCCAAGTGCAATGGGCGTACACTCCAGAAAAGATACCAGATTTAGGTAAGATTGGGACGTCATATCAATGCTGCGCTTTAATGAAACAGCCTGCGGAAGAGACTTTCGACCACCCGCTGAGTCAAAATCCGCTCTTAAAAAAGATGATGATTTGCCCCACCTGGGAAAGATCTCTCACCAAGCGGGTCTCAAATCCCTATGCTTTAGGAGCACGTCGGAGCTTTATCCCAGCTCTTGGAAAGAAACTATGGCAGAGCAATGATCGTTGCTCTTTTGATGCCTATATCTTTGCTCATCGATCGGGTAAGAAGATTGGCTATATCCGTATTCCTCACTATCTTGGCGACGAAGAGGAGGTTGAAGAGTTTGGTGAGGTGATAAGCTATTTTCAGCAAGCTACCGATGCGCTGGTTGTCGATCAGATCGATAATCCGGGAGGAGATGTCTTCTATCTCTATGCTCTTGCATCGATGTTGACCGATCGACCCCTCTACACACCGAAGCACCATTTCATGTTGACTCAACAAGAGGTGAATATGGCGATCCAACTGCTTCCGGTTCTTGAGCAAATTCCCGACTCGGCAACTGCTCGTGACCTGTTCGGTGATACTTTATCGGGCTATCACGTTGATTTTGAGATGATCCGTCTTTTCAGAGGATTTTGCCGCTTCGTCATCGATGAGTGGAATAGCGGTAATCTCTATACCAAGCCTATCTACTTGATGGGTATTGATGATGTTCGCCCCCATCCTCGCCACCGCTTCACTAAACCTATTTTGCTTCTGACCAACGCGCTTGACTTTTCAGGTGGAGATTTCTTTCCAGCTATCTTACAAGATAGTCAGCGTGCGACGATTTTAGGGACGCGGACTTCTGGTGCTGGGGGATATGTTCAGCCGACCCAGTTTTTCAACCAGACTGGTATTAAGGGGTTCCATCTTACCGGTTCGCTTGCAGAACGAAAAAACAAGCAACCTCTTGAAAATTTGGGCGTGGTGCCTGATATTCATTACGAGTTGACTTCAATAGATTTGCAAGAGAACTATATAGAGTATGTTGAAGCGATACTCTCAGGTGTGGATGGTATTCTAAAATAAAAGATATGACCCAATGAAACTACTACTTTCAAAGCCGCGTGGATTTTGTGCAGGTGTTGTACGAGCTATTGAGATTGTTGAAAAAGCTCTTGAGAAGTGGGGAGCCCCTATCTATGTCAAACACGAAATTGTCCACAATAGGCATGTGGTGGAGGGATTGCGGAAAAAAGGGGCGGTTTTTGTTGAGGAGCTCAAAGAAGTTCCTCCCGGTTCTTATCTGATCTACTCTGCGCATGGCGTTCCGCCTTCGATTCGTGAAGAGGCGAAAGAGCGAAAGTTGATCGAGATCGATGCCACTTGCGGCCTGGTTACCAAAGTCCACTCTGCTGCCAAGCGGTTTGCTCAAAAAGGATATCACATCATTTTGATTGGCCATCGCAATCATGTCGAAGTGATCGGGACTGCAGGAGAAGCTCCGGAGGAGACTATTATCGTCGAGTCCTGTGCTGACGTTGAAACCCTCCCTTTTACCCAAGAGGATAAGCTATTCTACGTTACACAGACCACCTTGAGCCTCGACGATGTGGCCGATATTACCGATGCCCTGAAATGCAAGTATCCTCAGATTGAGACCCTTCCAAGCGCTTCAATCTGCTACGCCACGACCAATCGCCAGACAGCTCTTCGAGAGATTGCTCAGCAGACCGACCTAGTGCTGGTGGTAGGCGATCCCACCAGTTCCAACTCCAACCGACTACGCGAAACAGCCATAAAAAGAGGGGTTAATGCCTATCTCATCAACGTCCCCGATGAAATCCAATCCCAGTGGTTGGAGGGTGTTGAGACGATTGGGCTTACCGCGGGCGCCTCTACTCCAGAGAATATCGTCCAATCCTGCATTGATCGACTTGTCCAACTCGGGGTAAAAGAGGTCCAAGATGTGATCCACACCACCGAAGATGTTGTCTTCAATCTCCCAAAACAGCTATTAGAAATCTAAAACTGCCATCTGTGGATTAATTTGTGAAAAGCTTCTTCTTTCATTGGAAAGCCATGATTCTTCGACTGATCGAGTCGGTTCGTGTGGTTTTTTGTTACTACCACAACATCCAATTTGTTTGGCTCGATACCCTGCTAGCTTGTCAATATCTCCTCAAAAGTCCCTACAGAATCAGCAAACATTTTCTGAAAAAAAGAGGGGAGAGCAATATTTACGCCTATGGCCAAACCCCGCTCTCTACTCTAGATCGTATCAGCAAAGAGTGCCGTTTGCTCTCAAAAGATGTGATCTACGATTTTGGCTGTGGGACCGGACGGACAACACTGTGGCTCACCACCTTTGTCCGCTGCCGAGCCATTGGGGTTGATTTTCTGCCAACCTTCATCAAAAAGGCCAAAAGAGTGCAGAGAGTGGGTAAAGCTCATCGAGTCTCTTTTCGAGCCGAAGATTTTCTTGAGACCGATCTGAAAGATGCGACAGTTATCTATCTCTACGGAACCTGTTTGGAAGACAAGATGATCCACAAACTCATCCAGCGATTCATGAGCCTACCCCGAGGAACCAAAGTTATCACCGTCACCTATCCGCTGACTGATTATTCCGACGGTTTTTCCGTAGAGAAACAGTTCAAAGGTCGTTTCCCTTGGGGCAAGACTGACATCTACCTCAACATAAAAAATTAGCGATATAAGCTCGAAGTGGCATTCTGCTCGAACTGCATCACCTGTTCAAGAAATCGCTCATATTGACGACGCTCTTCAAGCTGTTCTTGCAGAATACGACTAAACTCATCCCCGTCGTTGCGAGCCATATCGCCCAGTTTGTCGGCAAGCGAGCGGTCTGATTCACTAAACGCTGTAAAGGCCTGACCCATCATTTGAGTTGATGTGACAGAAGATTGACACATCTTACTGAGGTTATCAAAGAGTCGCATTGGTTTATCGCTGAACTGATCGAGATTCTTAAACCAGCCCATATATTTGATATTCCCCAAACTGGACAACTTGTTGATCATCCACCCACCTTTCAAGTAACCGGCAATGGGAAGTGCTCCCGTCATGAGGCCTGCAACACAGGCGCCAATGGCAAAATTGCGGGCCATCTTACCCTGCTTTTTGTAGTTGTCGGCTGTGGCGAGCATCTCTTTAATCTGTAGATTCCGCTCTTCGCGACGGCAGAATTTTAGTTGGTTGCGGTAAGCAATCCCTAGCTTCTCGATAGCGATAATCAGTTGCATGAGGTTGGAGAGACCGATCTCTTGAATGGCACTCCTGACCTCTCCCGTATGGACAGCTTTTCCTAAAACTTCATCGACCTTTTCTTCGCTGACTCCTTTTTCGATAGAGATTTTCTTCATCAAGCCACCGAGCTTCTTTTCAACCCTCTCTTGTTTCTGGGCTGCTCTTTGCTTGATAGTATCTAAGCTTTCGCTTTTTGGCTCGATACTCTTCTTTGCTACTGACGAGACTTTGCTGCTGCAACCAAAATCCGCTGCTTTTGTTGCCTGCAAAGGAGTGTCAGTTTCAACTGTTGTGTTTCTTTGTACGACTGCTGTGTTTCCCATAATAATCTCTCCTTACCATGCTGCTTGATGTGATGCGTTTATTTCGTCTCGAAAACCTAATACTCTAGCTAGGAAATCAAAGATATGTTCCAGCCTCTCTGGAGCATCGTCTACTGTTTCCATCAGATCTTCTCGCCTATGCTTGAGAGAGGCGAGCCTGCTCTCATGTATCTTGGCCTCCCCAAGATGATCTCGATGGAGAAAATCGTGGATTCCCATGCCGAGAGCGGTAATTCCACCAGCTGCTGCTGCGCCGCCGCCTATGAGCTGCATTGCCGACGAGATAGCTTCACCAAATTGGCTAAAACCTCCAAAAACAATACCCGCTCCGGCGAGAATCAGGCAGAGAATCGTGATTGCAATCTGTATCCATGTGATCACCGCCTGTTTCTCTTCTTCATTATTGCCCGGAAGTAGCTTTTTCACCTTCTCCCAACCTCCAGTCATCTGCATGATCTGATTGGAAATGGTGATCACACTGCCAGCTATGAGTAGAGAGCCTGCGATTACACCTACTCCTGTGGCGATTAGGGCGATGCCAGTGATCAAGGTGGCTATCGACCCAAGCCACGAGAAGACACTGGCCATGACGCCCCAGGTTTTGGTTGACTTCTGATTTTTGATCGCCTCTTCCATCTCTTTCATCATCTGCTTGTGGGCAGCGGTGGTCTCGATGTCCAGAGCCTCTATCTCCCCTTTGCTTTCAGCAAAAGAGAGACTTTCACCTAATAGTTCCAGCTTTTCTAGCTCAAACATCAGGCTAAAGCTGTCTGCCCCAGGAGGAGGTAGAGTGAGTTTTTTCTGTTTGAAAGAAGAGTCGCTTTCTTCCGCTCCGACAGCGCAACTCGCCTGGATCTTATCGATAACCCTCTTTTTCTTCTGCTCTCTCTGCTCATGCTCTTGTTGTTGCTGTTGATCCGACGAGCCCTTCTCTCTCTCTTTCTCCTGAAATTTTCTCTCCTCCACACTTTTTGTCATCTCTCTTGGAGTGTGAATCGATTGGACTACTGTTTCGCTTTTTGAGGAATGATGATTTCTTGTCTGTGGGCCCTCCCCCCCTTTTTGAAGGTTGAAAGGGCGGGGTGTTTGTTTTGCTCCAAATCTATTAGTGGAGTTTTCTCGAACCATCTGGAGGTGACCCTGCTTTTCAGCGGTTTTAAATGGTTCGATCTTCGGCCGGAAGTTCTCTACCTTTTTTGCCACAGAAGCATGACTCTTTCCCTCAGCCGTTTTAACGGAACGAAGTGAGACAAAGCTCCTCTCCAGACTTTTGGTTGAAGTTTTGCTCTGAGAAATAGGACTCTCTTTCGCATCTTTGAAGAGAGTAGAAAAATCGGTCTCTTTGATTAGATCCATCACTTTTTGAGCCGTAGGTTCACCCATCGTCGTAAAGGCTGCCAGCTCGCCCTCTTGGGCAAAAGTTTCAGAAAATGAGAGAGATTCACCATCCAACCCCTCTGGAAAGGCTTGGAGAGCCACGTTCTCTAGGATTGCTGTTGCAGACATCTTTCGACCTCCTCTCTTAGTTGCTTATAGACCGGTTTGTTTGTGGTACGCTCCAGAGCTTCTTTGAGCGCTTTGTTTCCCTCCACCCTATTGGCCAAAGCTGCGTAGCACTCAGAAGCCTGAAAGTGGGGAGCGGGATTCTTCCCATCGAGAAGGGCCCATATCGCGTAGCTATGAAGCGCTTTCTCGTACTGTTTGAGTAGTTGTTGACTGCTGCCTAGTCCCATCCAATATTTGGTCACAAAAGGATTGAGCATCACCAAAAATCGGAAGAGAACGATCGATTGATCATAACGATTTTCTTGGTAGTAGTCGTAGGCTTTTTTGTAGAGTTCGCTCATCTCCTTCCTGGAGACACCATATGCCTCTTGGAGCGTGTTGCTCTTGAGCAAAGTGTTGGGGACAAAATCCTCGAGATAGCTCTCGAGATCTTTGGGTCCTTCTCCACGGGATAGCTTTGCAATAAGATCTTTGAGCCTATCCATAAATTATATTCTTACAGATTTTGCGTAATTGTCGGATAGATTTTGGGGTCCGCGATGCAGGCAATATTCTTGTAATATTGCCAAAGAACGGAACACAAAATATATTCGATAAGTATGTGAAAGATGGGAGGATATAATTTATGGATAGGCTCATGATCGTCATCAAGGTCTTAGGTTGTGAATGATTGTATCCATCACTTCCTTGTACAACTTCAAAATATTGGAGCGCGCTTGGTGACATTGAGAAGCTTCCTGGAGATAGCGTTGCATATCGGTTCTCTCCAGTTGAGAGATTTTCTCCATGTTGTCCTTGCGCATCTGGATATTCTCTTTCAGTAGCTTTTTCTCCTCTTCATTCCACGTGCACTTCCCTTCCGGAATGTCCACCCCAAGCTCTCTAGCACGTTCGACCAGTTTTTTCATCTCCTCATCCTTGGACCAGTCGATATTCCCGTCGGCAGAGTTAATCTTCGAGGAAAGAGTGATCAGCGTATCAATCTCATCGGTTCTTCCTTTGATCCGCATATAAAGGGCCTGCGCTTCCGCTTCTGCCTGGCCTAAGATGCGAGCCATCAGAGCCATCACCCTGTAGAAGATATTACCGGCACTCTCGCTCGGAGCTTCTGGTTCACTGAGCTCATTTTGATTGGGCCCCTCTACTCGAGTTTCTTTTTTCCAGGTTTTAGAGGTTTGAATCTTATCAATCTTGAACTTGCTTCTCTTCTCTTTGGGCTGCTCTTTTTCCTGCTCTTGCTTGTCTTGCTGTGAACCCCTCTCCTCGTCCTTATCACGAAATTTCTTCTCTTCCATGAAGGTCATTTTCATGTTTTCACGAACCGTTTGCACTTCTTGAATCACGGCCTGATGTTTTGCTTGCTCGCCCTTTGTTTGCTCGCTTTTCTCTTTGTGCATCATTTTGGCGAGCATAAAGATTGAAGAGGGCATTCTTGTCGGTTCAGAGCGATTTTCGGCAGGTTGAGAGTATCCAGATGTTTGAGGAGTACTCTTTGGACGGAAAGGAGAGAGAAAAGTCTCTCCCCTCACTTGTGGACTGTTTTTTGCGAGAGTTGCTGTTGTTTGCGTCTCTTTTCCTTTTGAGCCTTCATGCTTTCCAAGGGTTCGGAGCAGATCAGCGATCTCGGTATATACTTCAACTTCATTCAGCGTGATGAGCGTTGCTTGAACATCCAAGGTTTCTGATAAAGGAACGGTATTAAACGAACAGATTAGATCGTATGCCTCTTGAGACATAGCTTCAGTGTCAGGGCAAAAGAAGATGGAGTACTGCTTGGCACGTCCATCAATTTCGACGCCCCTGAGAGTGCCTTGATTCTCTTTGGAAATAAGAGAGTCGAGCTTTTTATCGAAAGTTGGAGTGGCGACAACAGCGTCAGACATGATACTCACCGTTTTGGCATTTTACCATAGAGAAGAGAGTGCTTTTTGACAACACTTTACGTCTCCCTGTACCGAAATCATCTCTCTCTGTATAATGGTTCGCTTGCCCAGGTGGTGGAATGGTAGACACGCCAGATTTAGGATCTGGTGCCGCAAGGCATGTAGGTTCGAGTCCTATCCTGGGCAATCTTAATCATTATAGTCTGTGGAAGTCAAAACCTTGTCCCCTCGGTGACCGAGGCGGCGGACGACCGTTCTCTCCGATCGACTCCAATCGTGAAGTCAATCTTCGGTGAACGTGGTTCGAGTCCTATCCTGGGCAATCCTTTTAGCAACACCATGAATATCAGAGGCTTGTACTTTTTTCGGTCAGGTTGTTGGTGAGCGTTGCCAAAAAACCACTCATTCTCCTCTCTGTGTAGCGTTAAGCTTGATTAAAGAAAGCTCTCTCCCCCTTTTTTTATTCCCTCTATTCCCTCTGAGAGACCATTCTCGATAGACTGTTAAGTCAATAAATGTTTATAATAAGCCTGTGGGCGCAAGAGGTGTAAGTACTCAGAGGGTGTCCCGTCTGGTGGGGTGCATCAGACGAGTTCATCCTCCGAACACTTGCAGACTCAGAAAGAAATGTAAGTTTAGGATAAGCAGGTAAATTAAAGCATGAGGGGGTAATCATGTTTAGGTTAAAACGTGCTGTCGTTAACGGCTTGCTTTTTGCAGCCTTTGCAGTCACACCTTTAGGTGTAGGTGTGCTTACTGCTGGTACCAACAATTCCAATGACGAGCCAGCCATTCCGCTGGAGGAGAGGGCTATGCCGGTTGAAAAAACCGGTGCTAGGTTTTCATTTGGAGTCTATGGTGGCAGACCCTCCTATTACGGTAGGGGATATGGCTATCGTAGGGGCTATGGTAGAGGAGGATATGGCTATCGTAGGGGTTATGGTGGAGGATATGGTAGAAGATATGGCTATTATGGGAGACCGTACTACCCTAGTCCCTACTACTCTCCAGCTCGACCATACTGGTACTACCATCGATGGTAGAGTAGAGAGAGTATCGGTCCAATGGGGGCGTCGGCGTCCCTTTAGCTGGTACTATCCCAATTCATACCGTTATTACTACCCACAGCGGAACGAACGCAGCTGTAACTGGGTCTACTATAATGGGAGATACGTTTACAGGTGCTATTAGTGCTCTTCCGACCCCCTTGCCTCCGGGCAAGGGGTTTTTTTACGCCTCCTAAGTCAAGATGAATAGATTCTAGAGCCATCTCAATAATCCTCCAACTGGGAGATTAATGAGCTAAGTAGTATAATTTAAGCCCAAATGAAGCCAAAAGATTTTAAACCTCAATTTTCTTGGGAAGAGCGTCAACCCGTGATCTCCGACGGTCTCCTCACCGTGCCTCAATACTATGAAGGGCACGAGACCTTTACTTTTCCGGGATGGGAGATCTTTCCGGAGAAGAGGCCGGTCTGCATCGAGTATTGTAGTGGCAATGGCAGCTGGCTGACTCATCGAGCCAAAAGTGATAAAGAGCGGAACTGGGTGGGTGTGGAGATGCGCTTTGATCGGGTGAGAAAGATCTGGGCGAAGCGCCACAATCTGGATCTCTCCAATCTTTTTGTTGTCTGGGGAGAGGCACAGACTTTCACTCGCCACTATATTTCTTCACATTCAGTGGCAGAGGTGTTTATCAACTTTCCAGACCCATGGCCCAAAAAACGGCACGAGAAACATCGCCTGATGAAGCCCGAGTTTTTGCAAGAGCTGGGGCGTATTCTAGAAATCGGTGGTAAGGTGACTTTTGTGACCGATGACCGGGACTATCTCTTGTGGACCATCAATCACTTTCTAGCCGACAAGAGCTTTGTTTCTACCTATCCTGACCCCTTCTATATCGAAGAGATGGGGGACTATGGCAGCTCCTACTTCGACACACTATGGCGCGACCTAGGCAGAAAGATCCACTACACTCAGTTCTACCCAATGCCCTGCTCATCTTGAACCCTCTGTCTTATGCCCGTCACCAAGAAGCAAGAAAAAGCTCTTGAATATATGTACCATAATTGGTACACTTGCGTTGATTAAGTGTGGACTCGTGATAGATTCTCATCCTAGAAAAATAGTCTCTGTTGTTTTTTGGAAAGCAGCCAACGGAAATGAGCCCGCTAGAAATTGGTTGAAATCACTTACGAAAAACCAACGGAAAATCATTGGCGAAGACGTAAAAACGGTCGAGATGGGCTGGCCATTAGGTCTGCCTCTCGTTAAACATTTAGGAAAGGGTATTTGGGAAGTCAGAAGTAGTTTTAGAAATGGTATTGCGAGAATATTATTTAAAATGCATGAAAATGAGATGGTGCTCTTACATGGCTTTATCAAGAAAAGTCAAAAAACACCTTCTCAAGCTTTAGAAATAGCCATTAAAAGGGC
>JAAKFT010000019.1 GCA_011064935.1 Chlamydiota bacterium
CTTTAAGACCGCCTCTTTGGCAGCAAAACGCCCTGAAAAATGGGGCGTGGGATCAGAAGTGCGCCGGCAGTAGGCGAGCTCTTGATCGGTGAAGAGTCGCTCAAGAAAACGGTCGCCATGTTTCTCTATAGCCTTCTTGATGCGGTCGATCTCGATGATATCGGTGCCCAGACCTTGGATGATGTTACTGTTCTTCATATTCAGCGACGTTGCAGAAAATCATTCTTCCTGTGGAGCTGTGTTTAACCGAGAGGACGCGTGACTTGACCGTCTCCCCAATATAGTCTCCACCTCCGTTGATAACTACCATGGTGCCATCTTCGAGATAGCCAACACCTTGACGCTCCTCTTTGCCGCCTCGTTGAACTTTGATGTTCAAAAACTCTCCGCGCTGCATCAGGGGTTTTAGGGCGTTGGAGAGATGGTGAAGGTTGATGAGCCGTACGCCGGCGATCGCAGGGTCCTGGAGGCCGCAGCTATCGGCTGTAAGCACGTCAGCATCGAGGAGGCGTCCGAGACGCGAAAGCTTGCTTGTTATCTCTTTTTCTTCGGGGAAGTCAAGGTCATGGTATTGCAGATTCAACAGGTCCAGGGTTTCGAGTGTGTGGAGGGTGGAGAGAGCGTGGTGAGCTTTGTTTTTAATATCTTCGTCATGATCTTTCTCTTGCTCATGGAGTTCGTTTAGTAAAAAGCGGGGGATGATCAATCGGTTGTCGAGCAGACCGGAGGAGGCCAGGTCGATCAGTCTGCCATCACTGAGGGCTGCGATGTCGATGAGAATCTTCTTAGACTTCTGGGTTTCAGGCGTGAACTTTATAAAGGGGATGCTGAGATGGATCTCTTCTGATGAACGCAAGGTCGTCATGACACCGATAAAAGTTCCGAAGATAAGAAGGGCAATTTTGGTGCTCTCGAGAATGCCTGGAGGGATGAGGAAGGGTTGGCTAGCCAAGATGGTAGTGAGTAGGGTGGAGATCAAAAGAGCGGTCATGTAACCCAGAAAGAGGCCGAGTAGGATAGTGTTGAAAATGCGAAGATTAATTCTTTTGATGAGAAGATCGATGCCGAGGAGCGAGCCGGCAAGGGCAGAGCCTAGAAGAGCACCTCGCCCCCAACTCCATGGAGTGACAAAAGTGTCGGTTCCTACGGTGTAGGCGATCATCAAAATGAAACAGGAAAAGATAAAAAGAGTACGTATCAGAATAAGGGAGCTATTTTTCATGTTAATTTTTCTCTTTTTTTAGGTTGTTATAAGATGTTGTGGCACAGCGAAAATAGAGAAGCGCCCCATTGGTAAGAGCGGATCCAATCGTTAGGTCGATTGCTCCACGTATTCCAGTTGCGATAGGCAAAAAACGCATCGAGATGCCAAGTCCCACCATGAATCCCCATAGAAGATAATATTTAAGACTATAGATCTGGGTAATCGGAGAGGGGTTGGGAAAAGAAAGAATGCGGGATATCTGTTTCGAGATAGCCCGTCTCAAGACAAGGCGTCCCTTGAGATGGCCGGCAAAAAGGGCAGAGACAATGATGATAAAAGCTTTATTTTGCGATGCTGAAGGATCCGAAAAGGAACCTAAAATCAAATAGGAACCTAAAGAAATTAGGTAGACACCAACGGTTAACCAGAGTAAACCGGAGAGAGCGATTAGGGTTCGGTGACTAAATTTTAACATAGACGGTATTGTAAAAATGACAACCGTAGTATATTGACTTCTTTGTTTTTTCGGTAGAGATCTTTCGGTCATGATGTACGTCGATTTTGATAGAACAATATTTACTATCCCCTATGTCAACCATCCTGTGACATGGTATGGGCTTCTCTTTGCCATCGGTTTTTTCGTGGGATATTTTTTGATTCGGCGTCTTTTTGCGGCCCATCTTGCCGATCCAAATCAACCTCCAGAAAAAATAAAATTAAATGCGGTTATCCTAGCAGATAGATTGGCAGCTCTGGTCATCATCGGCACGATTGTTGGCGCTCGTCTGGGTGAGGTCTTTTTTTATGGGTGGCCCTACTTTCGTCATCATCTTCTTGAAATTTTTATGGTATGGAGGGGAGGGCTCGCCAGCCATGGGGCCGCTATTGGGATTTTGCTTGCCCTGCTGATCTTTGTTCTTTGGAATCGGAAGCGCTATCCTACGATCACTTTTCTTGCGACTTTGGATGGTTTGGTGGTCTCGACGGCTTTTGCGGGAGGATGTATTCGCATCGGCAACTTTATCAATCAAGAGATTCTGGGCACGCCGACCTCTCTGCCGTGGGGAGTAGCCTTTGGCCGTCCGTTCGATGGGATGGCGGGGGTACCCCTTCATCCTGTGCAGCTCTATGAATCCTTATTTTACTTTCTCGTTTTTGGTTTTCTTTTCTTTCTCTGGCGCCATCATGGGAGACGTCTTGGAAGTGGTCTTCTTTCAGGATGGTTTTTGTCTCTTGTCTTCACTTTCCGTTTCTTTGTCGAATTTATCAAGCTCCCTCAAAGTCAGCTGATCTCGGAATCTTCTTGGCTGAATATGGGGCAGATTCTCAGCATTCCTTTTATTTTGTTTGGGGTGGCTCTTCTCTTAAACTACTACTGTCGCACAAAGAGAGTCGCATGAAAGAGCTGACTATTTTGATAGCGGGCGGTCGCGGCATGGTGGGGAGTGCTATGGTACGTAGGCTTCAGGCCGAAGGGTATCGCCACCTTCTTACCCCTAGTCGTGAAGATCTCGATCTGACTGATCAGCATCAAGTGCGCGCATATTTGCGACATAAACAGCCTGATAGTGTGATTATTGCGGCGGCCAAAGTTGGAGGTATTTATGCCAACTCCACCTACACGGCCGATTTTCTCTACGAAAATCTCATGATTGAGTGCAATCTCATTCATGAATCTCACAGGGCTGATATCGATCGACTGCTTTTTTTGGGGAGCACCTGCATCTATCCAAAACTTGCCCCTCAACCGATTCCGGAAGAGGCGCTTCTCACAAGTGCCCTGGAACCCACCAATGAGGGGTACGCGCTGGCCAAGATCGCGGGGGTCAAGCTCTGCACTCACTACTATAAGCAATATGGACGAAGCTATATCTCTGCTATGCCGACCAATCTCTACGGGCCAGGGGATAACTATCATCCCCAAAATAGTCATGTGATTCCCGCGCTCATCAGGCGAATGCATGAGGCAAAAGTGAAAGAGGCGGATGAGGTGGTCATATGGGGGAGTGGGAAACCGCTCAGGGACTTTCTCTATGTGGACGATCTGGCAGAGGCACTCCTTTTTCTCCTCGAAGGGTACCGGGAGTCGCTTCATATCAATGTGGGCTCTGGTGAAGAGATTTCGATTCTGGAGTTGGCCAAGTTGGTGGCTGATGTGGTCGGCTTTCAGGGCGAGATCGTGACCGATCCCTCGATGCCGGATGGCACGCCTCGGAAGATGGCGGATATCTCACGCATGACTCAGCTGGGCTGGCAGCCCAAAACTTCGCTCCGAGAAGGCCTGAAACTGAGTTACAACGATTTTTTAGGGCTCGGAAAGAAATAAGTTGGGTGTTTCTTTCCGAGCCCTTAGCTAATTTCGAGCCGCTTGATAATGCGGTTAACAGAGCTTGAGAGCTCGAGGTTTTTCCCATCTACATCTTTTTGAACCTGCTTTACGCTGGACATGACGGTCGAGTGATCACGGGCAAAGATGTCTCCAATCTTCATGTAGGGGAGGTTGAGCTTCCGACGGCAGAGGTGCATGGCAATCTGGCGAGGTAGGGCACACTCGCGGCTCTGAGATTTGCTCAAAATATCTTCGATACGTATCCCATAAAACTCTGCGACAGTGCGGATGATTTTACCTGGTGTGAGAACCGCTTTCTCTTCTTCTAGGATAAGATCGGTGAGGTAGTGTTTCGCGGTGGAGAGCGTGAGCGGCTGATTCGCAGGCTTGCCAATCCCTTGGTTGAGATGGCTTCTCAAGATGAGCGCCTCAAGGGCGCGGGTCAAATTCTTGGTGTTGTTGCCGAAGGTATCTAAAAGAAAGTCGGCGACTTTGTCCTGAAGGGCGAAGTTGACCTTTTTGGCCTTCTCGACAAGGACTTGGCGCATCTCTTCTTTTTCGAGCATCTGCAGGGGAATCACAATGCCCCACTCAAATCGGCTGACGAGACGGGCGGCGATCGCTCTGAGCTCCTGTGGTGGAGAGTGAGCGCTCAAGATAATCTGTTTGCCCTCTGTATGGAGAGTGTTGAAGGTGTGGAAAAGCTCTTCCTGGGTGGCACCTTTTTTTGAGAAGATCTCAATGTCATCAATGAGGAGAGCATCGGTTTTTCGGTAGGTTTTTCGGAAGGTTTGCATCTCACCTCCGCGAATAGCACTCACGACATGTTCGGTAAAGGTGTCTGCGCGAACATAGATGACGCTCTGGCCATTTGCTTTGAGTTGGTTGGCAGCGGCCATCATGAGATGGGTTTTTCCCGAGCCTGGCCGCCCGAAGAGGTAGATGGGGTTGAAGTTGAGCGAGAGCTTGTCCCTTTCACAGGATTCTTTGAGGAGTTTGAAGGCCAGTAAATTGTTCTGGGAGGTCACAAAGTTGTCGAGCTTACTCTCGGGATTGATTTCGTCGAAGGTCAGTTTAAAGGCGGAAGAGATAGGAAAGGGTTGGCTCTTCTTTTTGCGCTCTAGTTTTTTCTGGTTAGCGACAGAGATATGAACTCTGATTTGCTTATTGTTATTGTTGAGCAGGCGACTTTTTACGCGGGGGCGCATATGCTCTTCAAACCAGATAGTTTTAAAAGAGTCATTAGCTTCGAGGTAGAGGTTGCAGGCATCGAAACGTACGACTTTCAGGGGGCGAAGCCATTTTGCGACCGTCTCTTTGCCGAGCTCCTTCTCTTGAAGAGCAAGAAATTCTTCCCAGGCGCGCATAAATATCCTAATAACGGGAACTGCTTTTTTTTAGAAGTTAATCCTTCCCTTCTTTGCGATTCAAGACTTTGTTGGTGAGCCACTGTTGGCCAATTCCGAGTGACATGGAGGAGAGCCAGTAGAGGTTTAGGCCGGAGGGGAAGTGGTAGAACATGATGGTGAAAAACACGCACATGATTGTTGCCATGGATTTCTGCTGCCTCTGCTGATCAGTCATCGCTTTGGGGTCCTTAGGGGCAGTGGAGCTGAATCTTTGTTGGATAAACATCACGCCTCCCAAAAGAATAGGAAGAAGGTGGAACTGATTTCCAATAAAGAAAATCGGGCGTGACCACTCGAAGAGAACATCGGGAGCAGTCAGGTTGTTGATCCAGCCAGGAATAAAGCTGGCGCCTCTCAATTGGAAGGAAGACTTCAGGAGATCAAACATTGCAATCAAGAAGGGAATCTGAATCACGATGGGGATACATCCCATAAATGGATTGACCTTTTTCTCTCGATAGAGATTCATGATCTCTATCTGGCCCTTCTTGGGCTCCTTCTTATACTTTTTCTGGATCGCCTGAACCTGTGGAGAGATCTGCTGCATCCGTCGCATTGATTTAATCGACCAAGCGTTAAGTGGGTAGAGAAAGATCCTCAAAAAGATGGTGAGTAGAATAATCGCTATTCCCCAGGAGTGAGTCAGAGAGTGGAAGGAGGACATCACTACAAAAAGGATTTTTGCGAAGGGCTTGGAGATAAAGGCAAACCATCCATAAAAGGTGCGGCAGGCAATGTAATTGGGATTGTACCCTGTTTCAGGATCTGAGAAGGCCTTGTCGACAGCCTTTAGGGTCTTCTCTTCGAAGGGTCCTGTGTAGAATCGGAAGTTGAGGGTGCCGCCTTGAGTTGGAATAGGTAGGAGTACTTCATAGCCTGGGTATTTGGAGGCTGGGTAAAGGTTGTATTGGGGATCGATGACGGAGAGGCGAGTAGGAACAGCACTTCCTGAGACATACTGAGCGCGATACCCAGCTCCGATCTCGGAGAGGGGATCCATAATCACTCCGAGGTAGCCATTGGAGTTGACGACCCAGTCGGGGTGAACCGAGCTGACGTTGATCACTTCTTTGGCTTTGGGAAGGGAGAGCTTCTCTACCTGGCCTTTCCCTTTTCGTGATATTCGATACTGGATCTGTGGCGCAGATCGGTTGGACATAATCTCCACTTCGGGAATCCCGGAAGTGAGGAATAGGCCGCGACTATCTCCATCGACTTTGATCGTGAGATCGAAGCTATAGGGGGCTCCCGAGTCGCCTGTAGTGAGCGCGTAGGTTTTGGTGATTTTGCGATGGGGTTGGACTGCCTCAAAGACGATCTTATCAGAAGTGAACTCTTTCACTTCGTAGGTGAGCTCTGCCATTTCGGGATAGTCGGAGATGAGGTTGAAGGCGTAGTATTCGGGAGAGATGGAGCTCTTCTTAGTTCCTCGGCGTAGCAGAGGGTAGAAACCACCGATCTGTCCAGCGGGTTGCTCTTCGGAAGAGCCGGCTTTATAATAAGACTGGCCGGGAAAATGGGCTTCGGCGGGGTAGTCTTCTGCAATCTGCCTGTCAAATTGAATCTCGTTGACGACACTTTGCGGATGCTCTTTGCCCGCAAGTGGAAGGTTGATCTCCGCAAGAGCTCCTCCAACATTTGTGAAAACCAGTTGTTGATATGCGTTTTCAAGCACATAGTACTTCTGGTCACTCGCAGCGGTGGGTTTGGGAGTGGCAGCCGCTTTAACGTGGGGGACGAGGGCGGGCATATTTTGCAGCTCAACAAAAACTCTTCCGACGGAGATATAAAAGCCTAAGGGAAGGTATCCGCTGTTTGTTTTATAGAGAGCGATGGCATTATCTTTGGGCGGGGCAGCTGGGAAGGAGAGCGTTCCGTCGCGATATAGACCGAAGTAGACCTCTGGCTGGCCAGAATCTGGCAGCGTCACCACCTGAAGGTCATAGCTCCCAATTTCCGGGACTGAGGCGATGTTGAGTTTTTTGAAATCTTGGGAACCGTAGAGTGCCAGGCCTTGAGTCGTGGTCTCCTTGGTGAGGAGTTTTTGTGATTGGCCTTTGACAAAGATCTCTTCGGGGAGCTTGTGGGTCCAAGCCAGGGTGAGAGTGGCTCCATTCACGCTGATGCCTTCTCCTAGAACCTCAGTTCCTTCTGAGTCCTGGGTTATTGCGACGAGAGGTAGATCGCTCGGCTTGGCGGTCCGCTTTTCCATGTCAGCGGCGAGCTGAGCATTGTTTTTGGCTGACTGAGCTTCTTTTTGCTGCACGAGTTCCCGTTGATGTTTATCACGAGAGTGGCTAAAAAAAACATTGAGCCCGAAAAAAGTAGCTGTGACGAGAAGAATGAATAAGACTGTACGTTTGTCCATAGAGATATCAAGTTGCGTTTTTTGAAAAATGCGAAGGATAGCACAGGCTTGAATATAATCCAAAGTTGTGATCGAATGGGCTTCATGAAAGTCAAATATATGCTCGCTTTACTCGCTTTTCTAGCGATTAGCGGAAGGGCGGAGTCATTCGAGGAAGTCAAGGAAAAGATCTCTCACTGCCAAGCTCGGCTGGGTGAGCAGCTTTCCGAAGTGGAAAGGGGCGAGATTCACTATCAGCTGGCGCAAGCTTATTTCAGCGACCAAGAGATAGATAGAGCTTTCCGCCACTTCCTTCGGGCTCTAAAAATGGCTCCTCGCCAGGAAAACAGTCGCATGGGCGAGGAAGAGCAGAAGCTCTTTGATGAAGCGATAGACCTTTACGAAAATCAGACAGGGGGTAATCCCGTCAAAAGTGCCGAGATAATGATCGAGCGTTTTGAAGAGTTGGCTTTAGCCCATGAGGAGTATCTCCATCTCAATATGTTGATAGGGGTTGCCTATGCGAATCTCGGGAAGTACGAGCTCTTTTTTGATAAGTTCTATCGCTCCTACCCGAGTTTGAGCGAAACTTTTCTTGTCGCAAAAACAGAGGGTATTCTCTATTTGCGTCTCTCCCAACACGGAAAAACTCCCGAAGAGAGGCATGCTTTGGAAGAGGAGGCTTTCCGCTCACTTGATCTTGCGCTGGAAAAAAATCCCGGAGATAGTAATCTCTATAAAGTCCTCATCTTCTTTGCGAAGGAGGAGAACAATGATCAGCTCCTTCTCTCCTATTTAGAAAAGATGGTAAAGTCGGATGTTCCTATTCCCCGAGGAGATATCTATCTCTATGTTCGGGAGGCGGTAGCACTAGGCAAGGTAAAGCTAGGCCAGGAGATCATCGACAGGGCTAGCACATTATACGAATACAGCCGCGCGATTACTGCGGCTCAAGAATATCTCAATCAGCACAAAGGATAGAAAATGAAGGAACAACAGATCCTTGGAGATTATCGAATTCTCAAGCAAATAGGCCATGGGTCCCTAGGAAAAGTTTTGCTTGCGGAGCATCGGTTTATCAAAAAAACCTATGTTCTAAAAGTGCTCCCCGAAGAGCTTTCCTCCGATCGAGGATTTGTCCAGCGGTTCGAAGAAGAGGTGAATGGCATTGCTACTCTAGAACATCCTCATATCGTGAAGATTCACAACGTCTCGTTTGCCGAAGGGGCTTATTTTCTTGTCTCTGATTGCATTGTCGATTCTATAGGGGAGACGACCAACCTTGCCCAATACATGTCCGGCAGGAAGGAGAGACTGCGAGAAGAGGAGCTGCTCCGCTTGTTATCACAGATCGCCAGCGCCCTCGACTACGCCCACAGCAAGGAGAAGCTCTGCCACCTCTCGCTCAAGCTCAACAACATTCTCGTCGGCAAAGGCAAACCAGGTATTGAAGTCTATCTTTCCGATTTCGGTCTTTCAAAAGTTATCGGTGCCGGAGCGGTGATCAGCCGCTGTTTTAAGGCAATGGCTGAAGCTCTCGGCGTCGAATTTTCCATGGATGAAAAGTATACTCCAACACCTGTTGAGACCCACAAACTCTCCAAACTGAACCTCTCGTTTTTGCAGGCCTATGCTTTTCTGGCCCCTGAACAAAAAAGGCTAGAAGATGTCGGCATCGCAGCCGATATCTATGCTTTTGGAGTGTTGACCTACTACCTGATCACCGGCCTTTTCCCCGAAGGAGTGATGGATATCTCTTCTCATATTCCTATTGAGTACAAATGTGACTGGAATCGACTGATCTCCCAATGTATGAGTCCCTCTCCTGAAAAACGGCCTCAAATGCTCACCCCTATTCTCGAAGTCCTATCCAAAGGGAGTGTCTCTTCGCCCGAAACTTTTACCACACCCCCTCTGAAGGCAGTGGTACCGCCAGACCCTGAACCTGCCCCGCTGCCCAAACCTCCCATTCCTGTGGAGGCCAAAGAAAAGGTCGAAGAGAGAGTGCTGGAGCCGGTTTTGATGCAAGTCACCGAACCCGTAAGTGCTGAACCGACCGCCCCAATGTCGATTACACCTTCGAAAGATGAAAAATACGAGCGAGCTCTCACTTCTATGCTCCACAGGGAGCCGGTGGTGACCCAATATCAGCCCGAACAGAGGGAGAAAAGGACGGTCGAGCCGATTCAGTCGGAGATGGGTGTGATTCAGGCTGGCCACTTTATGCGGGGCAGCAATGATGGTAATCGTGATGAGACACCTCAACATCAGATCTACCTAGATAGTTATGCGATCGATGTTCATGCGGTGACCAATGAGCAGTTTTCTCGTTTCTTAGAGCATATGGGCTGCGAAAAAGATCAGAACTACAACGACTTGATTCGTTTGAAAGATTCGCGCATCAACCGCATCACCGGTAAACTCTCCATTGAGTCAGGATATGCCAAACATCCGGTTGTTGGCGTTACCTGGTATGGTGCCGTGGGCTATGCCAGCTGGGTCGGAAAGAGACTTCCAACCGAAGCGGAGTGGGAGATCGCTGCCCGCGGTGGACAGGAAAATGCTCCCTATCCCACTGGAGATAGTATCGAAAAGAACCAGGCCAATTTCTTCAGCGCCGACACCACAGCGGCGAAGAGCTATGCTCCCAATGCCTATGGCCTCTACGATTTGATAGGCAATGTCTACGAGTGGTGTCAAGACTGGTATGGTTATAACTACTACGAAACCTCAGCTCAAGAGCCAGACAAACCTAAGGGGCCGATCCAGGGAGTCTACCGCGTACTTCGCGGAGGTTGTTGGAAGAGCTTGAGGGAGGATATGCGCTGTTCCCATCGCCACCGTAATAATCCGGGCACGGTTAATGGAACCTACGGTTTTAGATGCGCCTCTGACGCAAGTTAAAGATGAATCAGGAAGATTACCGCCAACTTTGTGCTGAAATTTGGGAGCATAATTGGCACTATTACGTTGAAAATGCTCCTGTTATCTCCGACCGCGAGTTTGATCGACTATTAGCCATCCTGATTGCTATCGAGAGGGACCATCCCGAATGGATCTTCCCAGGCTCTCCAACACAACGTGTCGGAGAGACGGTTACAGGTGGTTTTCCTGTCGTTCGCCACAAAACCCCCATGCTCTCGCTTGCCAATACCTACTCTCGCGATGAGGTCGAAGAGTTCATCGCTCGCATGCAGAAGTTGCTCCACAAAAAAGAGGTTCTCTTTGAAACAGAGCTTAAGATGGACGGCATTGCCGTTACCGTTCGCTACGAAGAGGGCATCTTAGTCCGTGGGGTGACGCGAGGCAACGGGCGCGAGGGGGATAATATCACTTCCAATATACGAACCATTGCCTCCCTGCCTCTAGAACTCCGTGGAAACTATCCCAGAGTGCTCGAAGCTAGGGGCGAGGTCTTTATGCCGAAGAAGGTCTTTGCAGAACTCAACAGGCAGAAACAAAAAGCGGGGGAACCACCCTTTGCCAATCCTCGAAATGCGGCAGGCGGCTCCCTCAAACTTCTCGATCCACGCCAAGTGGCCAAGCGTAAACTGGCCATCGTATTCTATGGCATTGCCGAAGAGTCCTCCGGCAAGATCAAAAGCCACTACGAAGCCGTTCAATCATTGAAGAAGTTTGGCCTTCCTGTTGTTGAGGAGCAGGCTCGCTGCCATTCGATGAATGAGATTTTGAAGTTTGCCGAGAAGGTGGAGAAGAGGAGAAAATCCTTGCCCTATGAGATCGATGGCATCGTGATCAAAGTCGACGATCTATCCAGCCAAAAAAAACTCGGCATCACCGGCAAGAACTACCGCTGGGCGGTCGCTTATAAATTTTCTGCGGAGCAAGCGGAGACCAAAATCAAAGCGATCACTGTCCAAGTTGGCCGAACAGGCGTGCTTACGCCCGTTGCCGAGCTGGAGCCGGTCTATCTTGCTGGCAGCACCATCTCACGCGCCACCCTCCACAACGAAGATGAGGTGAAACGCAAGGATATCCGCGTACATGACGTCGTGGTGATCGAGAAGGGAGGGGATGTTATTCCCAAAGTGGTTGAGGTTAACAAAGCCAAACGATCCTCAAAGTCAACCCCGTGGAAGATGGTTGATCACTGCCCAGATTGCGGCCACCGGGTTGCCAGAACCGCCGGCGAGGTCGCTGTGCGCTGCCCAAATAAATTGGGCTGTCCTGCTCAGGAGCTACGCAGAATCATCTTCTTTGTGAGCAAAGCCGGGATGGATATTGATTTTCTTGGCCCTAAAATCGTTGAGCAGCTGGTGGAGCACGGCTTTGTCAAACAGCTTTCAGATATCTATCGACTCAAAGCCGATCAGCTCTTTGAACTCCCAAACTTCAAAGAGAAATCGGTCCAAAACCTGCTCGCCAGCATCGAAAAATCCAAAGATGTCGACCTCTCCCGCTTTATTCTGGCTCTGGGAGTCAAATATGTCGGAGTGGAGACGGCAGAGCTGCTCGCTGGTCGAGCTGGTGAGGTCGACGCTCTCTACAAACTCTCGACTGAAGAGCTGCTTGAAGTCGAAGGCGTCGGCCCCAAAGTAGCAGAGTCAGTGGTTGAATTCTTCGCTGATCCTGAGAATCGCCAGGAGATTAACCGATTGCTAAAATATGGGGTTCGGCCCCGCGTGAAGCAGGTGAAGAGCCACAAAGGCCATCCCTTCAATGGTAAAACTTTTGTCCTCACAGGCTCTCTAGAACACTACACTCGTGACCAAGCTCGTTCACTTATTAAAGAGCGAGGAGGAAAAGTTTCCAGCTCGGTCAGCAAAGCGACCAACTTTGTTCTCGTCGGCTCAGATCCCGGCTCCAAATATGACAAAGCCAAAAAACTAGGTGTTAAAATCCTGCTTGAAAAAGAGTTTATTGCCCTTCTTTAATTTTATCGAGGTAGACTTTCAATGTGGAAAGAAAAGCATCTTGTTGGATAGGTTTGTTGATAATATCATCGCACCCAACTTTTGAACACTTCTCACGGCTCCCTTCGTCCGAAGAAGCGGTGAGAGCAATAATAATACCTTTGTAACCTTTGCTGCGTAGTAGAGCGGTCGCATCGTAACCATCCATGATGGGCATCATTATATCCATCAGTATGATATCGTATGGTTGCCCCTTTTCTGATGCTTCCAACCCTTTCTCACTGGCGATTTTTCCATTTTCCGCTTGATCCACAGTTGCACCTGCATATGATAGCAGAGTTTCGATCAATCTTCGACTTTCGGGGGTGTCTTCGGCTAATAAAAAACGACCCTCCAAATGGATTTGCTGAGATGATGGCGATTCATCTGCTTTGGGTCCTTCCAATTTATCGATCATTTGAAAGCCCGCGGAGGGGCCGGTGTCAACAGCAAAAGAAAAGGTAGTACCTTTATTGACCTGGCTTTTACAGGAAATGGTACCTTCCAAGATTTCCACAAGGTTTTCTGATATAGATAGACCCAGCCCAGTCCCTCCAAATTTACGGCTGGTGGAAACATCCGCTTGAGTGAAGGGTTGAAAGATCTTATCTATTTGCTCCTGTGTCATCCCAATGCCCGTATCGATCACGTCCACTTGAAAGAGTTGTGTGGAAGCATCGGGCGGAGTGGCCATGCTCAGCACCATTTTGACACTACCTTCGGAGGTGAATTTGATCGCATTGCTGAGTAGATTTAGAACGATCTGTCTGATTAGTGTGGGATCGGAAAACATCGTTTCAGGGATAGAGGTTGCAAACTCAATGTCCAATTTCAGACCTTTTGCTAGGGATCTCTCTCGCATAACGGATAAAATCTCTGTGAATAAAGTCTGAGGAGAGAAAAACCGTTTTTCGACCGTCAGCTTGCCCGCTTCAATTTTGGCAGAATCGAGGATATCATTAACGGTTTGTAGAAGAAGGTTTGAGCTGCGCTTAATGATTTGGGTGAACTCAAACCGGCTACTAGGTGAAAGCGTATGAGTTAAAAGAAGGTCTGTGTAGCCCAATATTGATGTTAAAGGGGTGCGTATCTCGTGGCTCATCATAGTCAAAAAGTTGCTCTTCATCTGGTTGGCTTCCTCGGCCAGCCTTTTCCCTTCATGTAAATCAGCTTCCGCCTTCTTATTTACAGTTCTATCCCGAATAACACCAGTGAAGAAAGTTCCGAGCGGGTTTTCCCACATTCCAAGCGTAAGTTCAATTGGAAATTCGGTGTTATCTTTTCTCACAGCTTCTAATTCCCTCGTCGTTCCTAAAATAGTGGATTGTTTTGTGGATGCCACACGTGCTATCGCCTGAAGATGGTTTTGGCGATATTTTTCAGGCAGAATGATATTTATGGATTTCCCCAATATTTCTTCTTTAGAATACCCGAGTATTTTTTCAGCTCCAGGATTCCAGTCTATAATGGTGCCTCGGCTATCGATTGAAATAATGGCATCGGCACAGGAATTTATCACAGAAGCAAATTTCTTGGCTGAAGCCCGAATTAAGTTAATTTTTTCGTTAATTTCTCGGTTTAAGTAGAAAAATACGAAAAAGTTGAAAGCCATAATAATGACTATAGTCAGAAGGTAGAATTCCCCAATTATACGTATAAATCTGTCGATTAAAGAAATTTGAAAAACAGTCTGCTCTGTGTATTCTAGGATCTGATAAAATTGTGCGATCAGCAGAATAAGAAGGATTTCACCAATTAAAATAAATGGTCTTTGAATAGGTAGGCGCTTGGCTTGCAAAGAGAGCGAGTAAAGAAAAATAGCGCATGTCAGAATAGCAAGAGTAGCAGAGATAGAGGGAACCAGTGTAAAAGCTTCTGTACTCCCTAAGATTATTCTCCAATAGGAAAAAAAAGTGATGAAGCTATTCACTGAGAAGGTAAAAACGGCTAGCAATAAAATCTGGCAGGTTAATAATAAAGCAATGGGTTTTTTTTGCAAATTCAGAAGGAATAGCGAGGCGCTGACCAAAAAAAACGGAAGAAGCGTAGTGTGTGGAAACTCAATAAATTGAAAGCCAGCGATGTTTTTTTTTAGCACTACAAGAATGCCTGTGAACGAGTGGGGAAGTTTTTGAAGAAAAGCAGTCAAAGAGGTCAGTGCGATCGCTGCAGACAAGATGGCTCCTATAAGCGAAATTTCTAGCAGCGTGAGAAGTAGAGTGACACCGCACGCCAGAAAACCCAATCCACAAAGAAAATGCATAGGCATGATCGGAAGGAAGAGAGCTGCAACATTTGGGAGTTGTAATATCCATCCTGTAAGAACAACAGCCCCAACTAAGATAGAGAATAGAGAGGAGAAAAAAGCTATTTGATAGGGTATGGATCTTTTCATGACTATATCCTATCTACTAGTTGTTATAATTTTTTTGCAAAATATTTATTGTTTTATTTCGGTAAAACTTTCGTGTATATTGAAACAGATGAAAACTTCCATGTCTTTCACTCTGGCTTGTACTTTTCTTCTACCGATGATTTCGATTTGTGGAGAAGAAAAGAGAGCTAGCTGTAGGCCTGAAGAGATCTTCTCCTTCACCCAAGGCTACCCTGTTGAGGATGCTCTTTTCTTCGTGAAACTAGGCTCTTATTGCCGAGAAAATGATAAACTTGAAGAGGCCGAATCCTATCTTTGCAAAGCGCTGGAGCAGGACCCCGATTTTTCTCAAGCTTATACAGAGCTTGGGTTGTTGTGCTTACAGAGAAAAGAATTCCGACAAGCCAAAGAGTATTTCTACAGGAGCCTGCAGATCGCCCCGTGCGATCCGGGAGCTATGGAAGGGTTGGAGAAAGTGGCTCTCGAATGGGAAAAAGAAAAGTGCACCCAACGGTGTGCTCTTGAGATCTACCATGATCTGTTGTGCTGTGATCCAGAGAATCCTAATTTTCTCTTCCGTATTGGAAGACTATACGCATGGCTTGATGATCGAAGATGTGGGGAGCATTACCTCCTCTGCGCCTTGAAAAATGACCCCGATTTTTCTGATGCAGAAATCCAGCTGGGGTTGCTCTATTTCTGGGAAAAAAGGTGGCGCGAAGCCGAGATGACTCTCTGCAAGTTTCCAGAGAGTCAGGCAGCCCAGGAAGCGCGCGCAAAAATCTTTTTGTCCTCTCGATGCTATAGAGAGGCGTTGGAGGTTTTGACACCTTTGCTATGCAAAGAAGACAAAGAATTTGGCTTCAACACACTCTATGCTCAAACCCTTATGCTGCTCAGAAGATATTATGACTCAGAGCGTTTTCATAGACTCGCCGTATGTGAAGATCCGTGCAACGAAAAATCCTGGAATCATCTCTTTTATGTTAAAAAGTATACTCATCCGACTCTCTACCTAGACGCAAACTATATCGAAGCTAAGGAAGATGAGCAACTGCTCATAAAGTTGAGGTAGGGCCCTGCTTGGTCATGCCTGTATCGGTCTTTTATATGGCCTAGCTGGCTGCTTTGCCGAAAGAATAAGGATTT
>JAAKFT010000002.1 GCA_011064935.1 Chlamydiota bacterium
CGATCTGGCCACTGGGAGAACTACCGCCAGAACATGTATACCTCGGAAATCGAGGAGAGAGATTTCGCCATCAAGCCGATGAACTGCCCCGGCGGCATGCTCTACTACAAGACCCGGGTCCACAGCTATCGCGAGTTTCCGCTGCGAGTGGGTGAGATTGGACTAGTCCACCGCCATGAAGCCTCAGGCGCACTCTCCGGCCTCGTCCGTGTCCGCAGCTTCCATCAAGACGATGCCCATATCTATATGGAAAAAGAGCAGATCGAAGATGAGATCATAAACGTCATCAAGCTCGTCGAAGAGATCTACAGCACCTTCGGCCTTACCTTCGAACTCGAACTCTCCACACGACCCGAAAAAGAGACCATCGGCAGCGATGAAGAGTGGGAATATACCACCGCCGCTCTCAAAAATGCCCTCGACAGAACGGGAGAGAGCTATCAGATCAACGAAGGAGAGGGGGCATTCTACGGCCCCAAAATCGACGTTCATATCCGTGACGCTCTCGGCAGAAAGTGGCAGTGCAGCACCATCCAGCTCGACATGTCGCTACCCGAACGATTCAACCTCACCTATGTCGCTAAAGATGGCACAAGACAGAGGCCCATTATGATCCATCGCGTGATCTACGGCTCCATCGAGCGATTTTTGGGTATTTTGATCGAGCACTTCGCCGGGAAATTTCCCCTTTGGCTCAGCCCTCGACAAATACGTCTTATCCCCATTGCCGACAGACATGTCGACTACGCCCATGCCGTTGCCAAAAAGCTCCAAGCCCATCACTTCCGCTGCGAAATTGACGACTCCCATGAATCCGTCAGCAAGAAGATTCGCGCTGCTCAGCTCATGCAAGTCAACTACATGCTGACTCTTGGCGACCGTGAGCTAGAGAGCCAAACCCTTTCCGTGCGAACTCGTAACAACAAAGTTTCCGGAGAGATTAAACTAGATAATTTTATCCAAGACATTGAAAAGGAGAGGTCTACTTATGCCTGAACAACTAAACACCAGCCTTGATGATCGTATGCTTATGCTCTTCGAAGGAAACATGAGACGCATTTTTGCCATGAAGATCTCTCGCTCCACCTTTCGAGAGCTACAAAACGTCATTTTGAGCTGCACCAATCAAGACAAAGAGCTCGCCAACGTTCTCTTTGAAACCCTCATGACAGGTCAGATCAAAGAGTCATTCACCAACTCCAAGCATCGCGCGATTCTAGAAGAAGTGATCAAAAACTTCACCATCCCAGCTCGCCTAGCCAAAGAGGTCTTCGAGCGCGGAGAGTTTATCAATATCATCACCTCAGATCTCGTCTCCCAGCAAGAAGAGTACGCCTTCCTCAACCGCATTCGCCGCATTGATGGTGACGAGTTTATCTTTCTTTCAGATCCTCAGAATACCCTTCATCTGCTTCAACACTTTGTTGGCCGCCTCCATGAGCTTAAACAGGCAGACAAAGGGGCCGAGCAGCTAGCCAAATTTAACAAAGAACTGATCGTCCTGAAGGAAAGACTCAAACAGCTCGTAGACTAAGCTTGTGACAAAACTGATGCTTTTTTGTCACAAGATTTAATCTTGTGACAGCTTGTGACACTTGACGCCAAGAGAGAAACCTGATATCTTATGACATAAAGAGGGCTTTATTGTCACAAGATGTATCGGCCAAAATTTACCATCTCTAATAAGATCAATCGGGCTCTCACTCAAATAGAGAGATCTCGTGGTTTTCTGGAAGCTGCTCAGTTATCTGAAAAGTGGATAGCTCGCATGCAAAAAAAGGCCCTGATTCTAGAAGCCCACCATACGACGCATATTGAGGGGACTCATCTCTCCCTAGATCAAGCCAAAAAACTCCTCGAGGGAGAAAGAATCCCCGATGTTAGCAAAGACGATAAACAGGAGCTACTCAACTACCGCACAGCCTTCGAATTTGTCTCTTCCTATCTACTAGAGAAAAAACCGATCACCGAAGGAGTCGTGCGACAGATCCACGCCCTATTAGTCCAAGGGGTTCGGGGTAACTCTGCCATGCCTGGAGAATATCGCAAAGTGCAGAATTATGTTGCAAACTCCCACACAGGAGAAGTGATTTATACCCCGCCTCCAGCTTATGAAGTTCCTATCATGATGGGAGAGCTTACCGAATGGCTAGAAAGGGAAAAAAAAATCCATCCTATTATAGTTGCAGGAGTTACTCAATTTCAGTTTGTTCACATCCATCCCTTCTTAGATGGGAATGGGCGGACCGCTCGCCTGCTTTCAACACTCTGTCTCTATAGATCGGGATATGATTTCAAACGTCTTTTTACTATCAGCGAATATTATGATCGTGAAAGGCCCAAATATTATGCTGCCATTCAATCAGTTAGAGAAAACGGACTGGATCTGACAGAATGGTTAGAATATTTCTGCGAGGGATTGATGGCCCAATTGAAAGAATTGCAACAATCTGGCGAAGATAAATTAACACTCGATCTTCTGAGTACTGAAAAACAACTTACAGAAAATCAACAAAAAGCTCTTGAACTAGGTTTAGAAGGCTCTTTCACCTTGAATGATTTTGCTGTAGTTTGCCCATCTGTTAGTAAACGTACGCTTCAAAGAGAACTTGTTCGGTTGCAGGAATTGGATCTCGTAGAATCCTCGGGGGCAACTACACAACGACGGTATCATCTTAAGAAAGATTGAGAGTAAAGAGCGCATGATATATAAAAATTATTTTTCTTTAACTGGTCGAAAAGATGCTTGAAGGAATACTAATCCTCTGGTTTATCCTCACCGGACTGTCGCTGATCTACATCACCTATGATTTGATCTGGGTCACTCCCGAGGCTCCTGTTATGAAAGCAGGCTGGTGGCTCGTCACTCTCTACACCGGTCCTATCGGCCTCTTCCTCTATCTACTCACTTGCAAAGAGCCTATGCCCGAGACCCATGAGGCTTTTATCGCGCCGCTCTGGAAACAATCTATCGGCTCTGAAGTTCACTGTCTCGCCGGAGATGCGACCGGCATCATCTTGGCCGCCGCTATTTTGGCCTTTTTTGAGATCTCTCCAAGCCTTGAGATCTTCATCGAATATGTCGCTGGATTCGCCTCTGGACTGCTGATCTTCCAATCGCTCTTTATGAAGAAAATGATGGGCGGCAATTATTTCCAAGCCCTCAAGACTACCTTCTACCCCGAATGGCTCTCGATGAATATGATTATGGGCGGCATGATTCCCACCATGGTGATCTGGAGCCTGCTTATTCCAGGATCACGCGACCCCGTATCTCTTCGATTTTGGGGTATGATGAGCTTGGCCTCCATTATCGGAGGTATCGCTGCCTATCCCATGAATCACTGGCTGGTCAAAAAAGGACTTAAACATGGCATGACCACCATCCGAAAAGGGGAAACGGTCACGATGGCCCATCACGAGATGGCCTCCAAAGTTAGTCGAAAAGAGCTCACTACCAAGCTCCTGCTCTCTCTGCTGGGATTGGGTGTCGGAGTCGCCATCGCCGCCATCGCCTATCTCTTCTGACCATAAATTTAATCAGCTATAACTCCTACCTCAAACTCCTCAAAGAAATTATTTGACACCTTTCTTAATGGAATTTTAATCTAATTTATTGTATACTACTAATAATTAATCATTCAATAAGAGGAGCGGTCCATGTTTAGAGGTATTTATGCAGCAGTCAATGGTACAGAGCGTCTTATCCCCCAACTAAGGGATATTTTGATAATTAACCATGAAGTTGTAAGAGATATCCCCGCCAAGTCGGGAGGTGTCAATAAAACTCCCACTCTGACAGCGGCTAAAGTTGCCGATGTGGCTATTTGGATAATAGCAAGCGCGGCCTTAGTTGGAGCTCTTTTCTTGTCAATTTATCCAGGGCTTCCTAGTTACGGTAATCCCTACACCTGGATACTATTAGCCTCTGGAGCTCTTCTCATAGGAACTCAGATAATAAGCTCGTTGGTCACCGATAGGGCCATCGAAAAAGCTCGTATCAAAAAAGAGGCCTCCGCTGCTCCTGCTCCTGCTCCTGCTGCAACGCCCCCAACTATCGCATCCAGTAGTTCTGCTTCAGCCAACCCTCATGTAGCAAGCTCCCCTTCTGCAAAAGTGGGCAACAGGACAGAAATATACACGAAATTAAACAAGAAAAGCAATCAATTAACCTATCTAGAAAAGCACGCAGCCGAGCTAGAAGAGCAAAAAGCCGAGCTAGAAGAGCACGCAGCCAAGCTAGAAGAGCAAAAAGCCGAGCTAGAAGAGCTAGAAGAGCAAGCAGCCGAGCGCTCAACCCAGCTAGTAGAGCACGCAGCCAAGCTAGAAAAGCAAAAAGCCGAGCTAGAAGAGCAAAAAGCCGAGATAGAAGAGCAAACAGAAACACAGAGGACAGAAGAAGAGCAACAAACTGCTCCTCCTGCACAGCTTCCAACTACCAAATCAAGTGAAAGCGATAGTTCTGCCTCAGCCAGCCTGCCCCCAACAGCAAGTGAAGAGCCGGAAGAGAGACCGGTTATTGAGACACCTGCTGCTCAAGCTAAAAAAGAGGAAAAGAGGATTGATAAGACACTTAGGCATCCTCATGTTCAACAAGTGGTGCAGGCATATCCTCCTGAAGCACAAAATGCGGTCCAGGCAGTAAGTACAGAAGCGGACGAGGCAGCTAGAGATTTTGCAAATCTAAAACGGGATCAGCAATTAGCGCAAGTTCAAGCGACGCTGGAAGCAGCAAAGCAAAAGCAGTCTCGGACTTAAGCTCTAGTCGACCATCCTTCTCTAAAAGGCGATGCCGGCGTGAACATAGGGGCCTTGTAGTGTAAAGGTCATCTCTTCGTCCTGTATTTTCAAAACTCTCTTGCAATTCAGCGTTAAGCCATTATTATGGTACCCCTACCACAGGTTTTGTCGTAACACACAGTGGTCTCTGCGTAGCTCAGGAGTTATACCAATCGCAAGATGAAAAAAAAATCAACCAACTCTTTAACCATACTCAATCAACTCGATCGGAGTGAAAGCGATGATTTAGAGTTTAAATCTGCCAAAGGCGGGCTGCCAAAAAGCCTATGGGAAACCTATAGCGCCTTGGCAAACACAGAAGGTGGGGTTATTTTACTTGGGGTTGAGAAGGATGGGATCGTTAGCGGCGTTGATGAGCTACCTAAAATTAAAAAGAGTTTCTGGGACACGATTAACAACAGAGGCAAAGTTAACATCAATCTTTTGGCAGATCATGATTTAGAAGAAATTAAGCACGAGAAAGGTAATTTGCTTGCCATACGCATTCCACGCGCAAGTCGGTATCAACGTCCCGTATTTCTTGGACAGAATCCCCTCACAGGCACTTACAAACGAAATTTCGAAGGTGATTACCGCTGCACGGAACAGGAAGTAAGCCGTATGTTATCAGATCGTTCTGAAGAGCATGCTGACAGCAGAATTTTGAAGCATTTTACCCTTAAAGATCTTGATTTCCCCACTCTTCAACAGTACAGGCAAAGGCTTTCATCACATAAACCAACCCATCCTTGGCTTAGTGAAGATGACAAGACCTTTCTTTTCAAACTGGGTGGATGGCGCTCATGTAGAAGCAGCGGAATGCAAGGGTTGACTGTAGCAGGTCTTCTCATGTTCGGGCGAGAAGAAGTCCTACGTGAAGCTCTCCCTCAATACCACGTAGATTATAGGGAAAAGCTTTCAGATGATCCGGAAATTCGTTGGACAGATCGCATAACTATGGATGGTACTTGGGCTGGCAACCTATTTCAATTTTACACACGTGTCATAAATCGAATTGGCAGTGACCTTAAACTACCATTCCAATTAGACAACAACTTATTCCGAAAAGGAGAAACAGTCGTTCATGAAGCGATTCGCGAAGCTTTTGTAAATGCGATAATTCATGCTGATTATGAAGGTATAGGAGGAATTGTTGTTGAAAAATATAAAAATCGATTCGATTTTTCAAATCCAGGCTCTCTCCTAATTTCTCTGGACCAATTATTACGTGGCAATGTAAGCGAATGCCGCAATAAGGCCCTACAGACAATGTTTACGATGTTCGGTGCAGCAGAGAAGGCTGGGTCGGGTGTAGACAAGATCAGAAGAGGGTGGAGTACACAGCACTGGCGGTCTCCCATAGTACGTGAACAGGTACAACCAGATAGAGTTCAGTGGACACTGCCAATGATTAGCCTGATTCCCGAAGATTCGATAAATCGCTTGAAGCAACAGTTCGGGATTAAGTTTCACAAATTTACAAAGCATGAAGTTCAAGCTCTAGTAACAGCTGATATTGAGGGAATTGTAGACAATGTTCGTATGAGACAAATTACAAATGGCCATGCGGCAGATATGACCCATCTACTCCAAGGACTTGTAAGTAAAAGAGTTTTAACACAGAAAGGACAAGGCCGGTGGACTCAATACTCTCTCCCTCTTAAGTCCGACTCCGTACATAAGGGAAATCACTCCGTACATAAGGACTTTGACTCCGTACATAAGGGAAATCACTCCGTACATAAAAAAATGATTTGTTTTCCAAATGAAGGAGATATGCTGGACGATCAATGGGAAATTCTGTCTCAAATTGCAGAAGCGGCAAGAAACAATAGGCGATTGGCACCTAAAGAGATGGAAACGATTATTTTAAGGCTTTGTCAAAAAACATGGCTGACAAGGAGACAAATAGCTGATTTGCTACAACGCCACCAAGATGGGTTGCGTTCTCGTTTTCTAACATCAATGGTAGAACATGGCCTTCTCAAGTTGCGTTATCCAGACAAACCTAATCGCACAGATCAAGCTTATTTAGCGGCTACTGACAAGCACTAAAAGGCGATGCCGGCGTGAACATAGGGGCCTTGTAGTGTAAAGGTCATATTTTCGTTGAAGCTGGAACCGGTGTTGCTATTGTCCACAAAGAAAATCCGCTGAATTCCGTCATAGTAGGTAAGTATTTCATAACCGACTTCTAGATCAAAGTTGAAACAGTTGCAAGGCCACTCGCGGCTAAATCCAAATTTCAGGTCACTGGTAGGAATCAGATTCCAGTAGGCTTCATTTTTCACCTCCGCAATCAGAGAGGAGCCATTGAGCTCATCTTGGTATCGGGCATTTCGTTCGCTGACTAGAAGAGCACCCTGGAACCGACCAGTAAAATTGAGACATCTCCACAGATCATACTTCCCTTCGAGGCCCACCTCGGGTCCAATTCCCCAGGTTTTGGAGCGTATTTTGAGACGGAGAGAACTGGAATTGCCGAGATAGTTCACCTTCTCTTTGAGACGGAGAAAACCGGTCTGAAAGCCGGCCTGGAGGAGAAGAGAGAAGCGGGAGTCGCAGACGATCCTCTGGCCGAAGAGAGCGTCGAGAAAAAAGAAGTGGAACTCATCGTCGATAGAGGCGGTGCCAGACTGTCCGTTAAAAGCGGAGGCGGGGTGGTTGAGGATTCCGAAAAGGTTGGAGCCGGTGACAGTTTTGGATTCCGAGAAGCCGGGGAAATGGGTCCATCGGATACGCACATCATTCTCGCCATTGCAAAAGCTATAGATAGATTCCAGTCGGTAGCCAGAGTGCCAGCTCTGTTCGTTAGCCACCCGTCTGCCGATGGGGCTAGACGAGCTAGAAGAGTCGATGACAAACTCAGGCTGGTCAATCGATGGGAGCATATAGAGCCACTCTCCTGAAACGCCAAAGCCGCCAGGGCAGGGCTCAGTGATGGCAAATAGTGGGCTTAAGGCCAGTAACGCAAACAACAGATAGAGTCTAGACATGGTTCCTCCATAAAATCTATCTATGTATAAGCAACTACTGTGCCAATAGTGGACGGAGCTTGCGTCGGGCGTAGTAAAGACGGGAACGGACAGTCCCTGGTGAAATGTCCAGTTTGACAGCAATCTCTTTGTGAGGAATATGCTGCAAGTCATACATCTCAAAGACGATGCGCTGCTTTGGAGGAAGGGTTTGAAGAGCAGCCTGGAGCGCCTGATTAAACTCTTCGTTTTCTAGCTGATCCTCAGAGATAAGTCCAGCAGGGAGAAGCTCTTCTTTGAACTCAAATTCCTGCGTGCGGTGGGTTTTTTTAAGAAAGTTGAGGGAGAGGTTATGGGCAATGCGATAGATCCAGGTATAGAAACGAGATCGCCCATGAAAAGTGTCCAGATGCTGATAGGCATGAAGAAAGGTCTCCTGGGTCAGATCTTGGGCAATCTCTTCATCTTTCACAATACCCAAACAGTGCTGGAAGATCTTGGGTTGATAGAGCCCCATCAACTCACTAAAGGCCTCTTCGTCCCCTTTCTGACTTCTTTCTATGAGCTCTTTTTCTCCCATTGACTCTAATATCTCATAGCGATTATCTCTCTTTATATAACCCCAAGCAAGGAAATCGTCTATGCCTAAGTCAACCATCGCTCAAATCAACGCCATAGAAATTCTGGATTCGCGTGGCAACCCTACTCTCCAAGTCACGGTCACTACCGAAAAAGGGAAGTGCGGCACGGCTGCTGTGCCCTCTGGCGCTTCAACCGGTGAGCACGAGGCACTCGAACTGAGAGATGGTGACAAGAAACGATATGGCGGAAAAGGGGTATCAAAAGCGGTCAAAAATGTGAATGGCCCGATCGCGGAGTTGCTCATCGGCGAGAGCTGTCTAGAACAGGTAAAGCTGGACGAGAAGATGATTAAGGCAGATGGTACCGAGACTAAATCACGCTTTGGTGCAAATGCAATATTAGGCGTCTCGCTGGCTCTGGCCAAAGCGGGAGCCCAAACTGCCCGTCTGCCTCTCTACCGCTACATCGGTGGAGCGCTTGCCAATCTGCTTCCATGCCCGATGATGAATATCATCAACGGAGGAGTTCACGCAGATAATCCCCTAGACTTCCAGGAGTTTATGATCCGACCCAAAGGGGCTCCAACCTTCTCAGAAGCGGTGCGCTGGGGAGCCGAGATCTATCATGCTCTGAAAAGCATTCTCAAAGCGAAGGGCTACGTCACGGGTGTCGGCGATGAGGGAGGCTTTGCTCCTCAAATCTCTTCCAATGAGGAAACTCTGGATATTATTATGCAGGCGATTGAAAAAGCGGGTTATCGCCCAGGTGAACAGATCTCACTAGCTCTGGATCCCGCAGCTTCTGAATTCTACAAAGATGGCAAATACAGTGGCCGGAGCTCGGAAGAGCAGGTCAACCTGTTCGTTTCTCTCTGCGATAAATATCCTATTGATTCTATAGAAGATGGAATGGCAGAGAACGACTGGGATGGCTGGAAGCTCATGACCGAGCGGCTGGGCAACAAAATACAAATCGTTGGCGATGACCTCTTTGTGACCAATATCCAGTTTGTGCAGAAAGGGCTAGATAAAGGGATTGCCAACTCCGTGCTGATCAAACCCAATCAGATCGGGACATTGACGGAGACCATCGCATGCATTCGCTTGGCTCAAGCTCATGGTTATACGACAGTTATCTCTCATCGTTCTGGAGAAACTGAAGACACGACCATTGCGGATATTGCTGTGGCCACCAATGCGGGCCAGATCAAGACGGGCTCTCTATCTCGTTCAGATAGAATTGCTAAGTTCAATCGCTTGCTCACCATCGAAGCGGCTCTCGGCGAGAGCGGTGTCTTCTACGATTCAAACCGCTTCAAAGCAAAGCGTTAGCGATTAGTTCGACAAAGCGCCGAATATTTAAACAAACTCGAACTATCTTCTTAAAAGTAGAAATAAAATACCCACTATGTGTTAAAATATTGTTTCAGGGGGTAATTTTATGCACCGTGTCGTAGCGCTATTTGGTGAAGCTGAAAAGGGAGAATTTAAGAACGGTTATCTCTGCCGGTCGATGGCCGACCTTTCGGAACATCTTGGCGAACCTCCATCAGAAGATGCCAAGGGGTTGTCGTTTGCTATTCAAGCGTTGCTCTATCAACATACCGTGCTCTTCTTCCGCGTGCACGAAGAGGGATTTAGTGATCAGGACTATCTCGAGGGATTTGATCTTTTGAATCAAAAAGAGAAGATACCAAGTCTCACGGCACTCTGTCTACCCGGCGTCGGCAGCAGTGAAATTATCGATGCTACCACACCGATCTGTGCCACCCATCGTAGCTTTCTTATCCTCACGGAAAAAGATCTCTACGATTATCTTACTTTTAGGAACTAAAGTAGGTTTCTAAGCCAGCTGCGGTCGGCTGCATGGCTTTCTCGCCCTTCTTCCAATTGGCGGGGCAGACCTCTCCATTTTGTTCAAAGAAGGTGAGAGCATCGACCATACGAAGCGCTTCATCAACAGAGCGACCTAAAGGCAGATCGTTGACGACCTGATGGCGCACGACTCCCTCGCGATCGATCAAGAAGAGCCCGCGATAGGCAATCCCTTCATCCTCTTTCAGGACGTTGTAGGCTCTGCTGGCCTCTTTGTTGATATCGGAAAGAATGGGATACTCCACTCCCTCAATGCCACCCTTGTTGTGTGGAGTGTTTAGCCAGGCAAGGTGGGAAAAATGGCTATCGACCGAACAGGCGACTAGCTGGGTATTGCGCGCTTCAAACTCTTTGAGTTTTGCCTGAAAGGCGTGTAGTTCGGTGGGACAGACAAAGGTAAAATCTAGTGGATAAAAGAAGAGAACAACATACTTCCCTTCCAGCGAGGATAGGGTAAATCGATCGATAATTTTATCTTTGACAACCGCTTTTAAAGCAATTTCCGGGGCTTTTTTTCCAACTAGCACTCCCATTTTGCAAACTCCTACTTTTATATGTTTTGCACTGGAGAGGATTCGAACCTCTGACCGCCCGGTTCGTAGCCGGGTACTCTATCCAACTGAGCTACCAGTGCACAGATAGAACTAATCAGTATATGAGATCATATGGAAAAATACAACACACACTGATATAAGAAAAATATCTATGAATATTGTTATCATCGGGGCCAGCGAAATTGGCCTCTATCTCGCCAAAATCTTTTCAAAAGCGGATTACGGGATTGTTCTGGTCGATACTGACTCCTACAAATTGGAGCAGGCGGCCCGAGAGCTCGATCTGGCTACCCGGCTGGGGACGGGGACCGATTGGGAACTCCTCGAAGATTTGATGGAGCTAAACCCCGATCTTCTGATTGCTCTGACAAACAATGATGAGACCAATCTTGTCGCCTGCTCAATCGCCAAAAATCTCGGCTATCCTAGAACGATCGGCCGAGTCCGCAACCCCAAATACTTTATGCAGAGCCGCCTGAATTTTGAGCGGCTCTTTTCGGTGGACTATCTGATTGGCCCAGAGCGGCTGACAGCTGAATCGATCGCCAATATGATTCTCATTCCCGGAGCTGTGGCCAAAGAGAGCTTTGCCCATGGTGCTGTGCAGATGAGAACCATCAAAATACCGGCCCACTGGAAAAAGGGACAGATCCCGCTTATGCAAAGAGATGAGCTCGAACTACCGGAAGATGTGATGGTGGGGCTCATTCGCAGGCACAAAGATAAAGAGGATACACTCTTCTTTCCCCATGGAAACGATACGCTTCAAGCAGGCGATGAGGTGACGTTCATCGGCAAAACGGAAACGGTTCGCAAGCTGCACAAATTTCTCGGAATGTCGACCAAACTACCCAAATCTGTGGTCATTGTCGGAGGCTCTCTGATCGGGATCAACCTCGCAAAAATCCTCCAAGAACATGGGATCCGCATCCGCATCATCGACAAATCTTTCGACAAGTGCCAACTACTTTCTGAGCTGCTCCCCTACTCCACCGTTATTCAGCGCAACGGCACCGATTATCCCTTTCTCCAGACCGAAAGAATCGGAGAAGCGGATGTCTTTGTCACTTGTACTCGAAGCGATGAGGTCAACTTTTTCTCTGGAAGCCTCGCCCGTGATCTAGGTTGCGACAACATCATTATTTCTCTCTCAGATACCAACTACATTCCTCTGATTGAGGGGCTAGGAATCAATCAGGCTGCCTCCCCTCTGTTAAATGCCGCTAATCGCATCCTATCGATCTCTCGAGAAGAGAAGATCGCCTCAATGGTCTCGATGTATGATAACAGGGCAGAGATTATGGAAGTCAAGGTCTCCATTGATTCGCGCATTGCTGGCATTCCGATACGTCATCTCGGTGCAGAGCTCCCGACAGACTTCTTGATTGTGATGATTCAAAGCAGAGGAAGGATTTTTATCGCTGATGGAAGCCGCATTCTTTCGCCCGGCGATACAGTCGTTGTGATCAGCAACCCCAAACACATTGATGAGATAAAGAAACTGTTTTAGATGCTATATCGTGAAATCAGTCGAACACTTGCGGTTTTTCTCTGGGGACTAGCCATTCCTCTCGCCTTTCCCTTTTTTATCGCAATCTACTGCGAGAGAGTCGCTGGCCCCGAGGTTTATCCACAGCCCCCTTCTGCCTTCGCCTTTTTCGCCACTATCGTCATCACTATTCTTTTAGGCTGGCTCTTCCGATTTTTGGGGCGCAAAAGCACTGGTCGGATCTTCAGACGCGAAGCCCTCCTCATGGTTCTCCTCTTCTATTTTATGACCTCGTTTATCGGAGGACTTCCCTTCTATCTCAACAAGACCTTCACCAATCCCATTGACGCCTTCTATGAAACCGTCTCGGGCCTGACCACCACTGGCGCCACACTAATGGAAGGCAAGCAGTACAACCCTGAGACTGGAAAAGAGATCCCCATCACCAAAACCTTTGTCACCGGCGAACCGACCACCTACAGCTACTACGGAACCATCACCCCCGTCATCGACTCCTCAACCAACAAGGTGCTCTATACCGGTATTGAAGCGGTCAGCCCGGCGCTTCTCTTCTGGCGAAGTATGACCCAATGGCTCGGAGGTTGCGGTATTGTCGTCCTCTTTGTCGCCATTCTTCCCGCCCTAGGCGTGGGCGGCAAGATTCTCTACCAAACCGAAGTAACCGGCCCAAGTAAGGAGTCCCTCGCTCCACGCATCAAAGAGACCGCTAGCCACTTATGGAAGATCTACCTCGGCCTCACCGTCCTTGAGATCATCCTCTTGATGGTCACCAACTCCGACGTCTCGCTCTTCGACGCTACCACCATCACTTTTTCTACCCTCTCCACCGGAGGATTTACCCCCAAAAACGGCAGTATTGGCTCCTTCAACAATCCCTACACCGACATTGTCGTCATGGTCTTCATGGTGCTTGGAAGTATCAGCTTCTCGATCTACTTCTTCTGCCTCCGAGGCAAATTTCGCCGCCTCAACGATCCCGAGCTCAAAGCATTCCTAATCGTCGTCGCTCTAGCCTCACTTTTCGCCGCCTGGAATCTATCCGGACTATCTGCGACCTCTATCGGTGGACCCGAGGGCAGCTTGTTCCACTTTTGGGAAGGACTACGCTATGGCGCCTTTCAGATCATCTCCGCCTTCACCTCCACCGGCTTTGTCACCGCCAACTACGATATATGGCCCTTCGCTATCCAATTGTTGATGCTTATTTTAATGTTTGTGGGAGCCATGGCCGGTTCCACAGCAGGTGGTATTAAAATGATCCGCTCTCAGATGCTCTTTCGGATTATCGTCGACAAAATCGAAACCATCTTCCGTCCAGACACCGTCCGTACTTATCGCGTTGGCGCCACCACCATCGACAATCGGGCCGCCATGACCGTCCTCTGCTTTTTCATGGTTGTCGTCATCCTAACCATCACCTCCACCTTTCTCTTAGTGATCGATGGCGTGGATCCCGAGACCAGCATCTCCACAGTAGCCTGCTGGATCAACAATGTGGGGATCGCCTTCCGCATGGGCAGCCCTGCTGATTCCTTCGCCTTTCTGACCAATTTTGGGAAGATTTTAGGCTCTTTTCTGATGATCGCCGGTCGTCTCGAGTTCTTTGCCGTCCTCATAGCCTTTGTACCAGCCTTCTGGAGAACGAAGTAGGAGGAGTATAGAGGTGAAGAGACTGAGAGAAAGAAACCGCGGATAGACGCAGATCAGCGCAGATGGATACAGATAGTAAAAATTATTTTAGTAGTTACAGAATTAGATTTAATCGACTATATCACCTAGGTTAAAGCAAAGACGATTTTGATAGCCTTTTCTACTTCAACCATCGTATTTAGATCTACCTCCCCAAGCTTTTTAGATAAGCGTGACTTGTCGACAGCTCGACACTGATGAAGCATTACTTTAGCTTTCTTTCCGTCTACGACGGCTTTCGCTTCGGTGGGATAGATGCGGGATACATTGCTTGTGATAGGGGCTATCATTACGACCTTAGAGAACTCATTTCCGATGTTGTTGGAAACGATAAGGCCTGGTCTTCTCTTTCGAGTCTCCCCTCCCTTCGTTGGGTTCAGATCAACCCAATAGATCTCCCCTTTTTGGGGGAACTTCTTACCACTCATCGAGGCCATCTGCTAGCGTTCCTTCCCATTCTTTAGCTACTTTGTCTTGATCTTTGTCTTTGGCCATAGCTATATAGGCCTGCTTCAGCTCTTCTTTTTTGGACTCGAGCTCTTTTTTGATGGCTTCGCTGACGAATCGGCTCATTTCTCGGCGCTTGATATAGACATGAAGGTCTTCAACCACCTCAAGAGGTATTGAGAAGGTCTGGTTAACTGTCTTAGCTTGTGATTTTCTCATGATTCTATCATAGCACAAAAGATATTAAATACGTAATACATAATTAATAAAACATAAACCACTATGAAATAGGCAAAGAAAAACCCCTTGTTCCTGAAGGAATGAGGGGTTTTTTGTGCAAAAAATATTTTAATCTGCACTCCGGAGACAACAGCAAGACGGTGCTCTAAATTAAAAATATTTTTATATTTCTAAATTAGTTTTATTCGTAGTATAATTGTTGTTGAAAAAACCTATTAATAAAATGAGGTAAAAAACATGGCTTTACAAGCTTTTGGTAATAAGGTAGGAAACGCTCTCGTTCCTAAAATTGAGTACTTAGGAGATTATGAGGTAAAAGAGGAAACAAGAGTACTCTCCGTAGGAGTAATCGCAGTGGGTGCTATATTCGCAACCCTAGGAATTGTAAGCCTTGCTTTTGCTTCTTCGGGAGTGCTGCCGGCAAAACTATTCGGGGCTGGGGCGACCGTAGCTACTGCAATGAAATCTTCCATCATTCTGACTGCCGTTGGTGGCGGGATAATGGCCGAGCCCTGTTTCATAAATGGGATCGCCAGCGGCGTTAAGAAAATAAAAGAAAAAGATCAAGATTTGGTAACTTCCCCAAAAAACCAAGCATGGTTTAAAAGATCGCTTGAAATAAAACGCGAAACAGCAACAGATTATGGCTGTGGAAGCGACTCCGAATAATAGAATTTGAATAGGCAAAGAAAAACCCCTTGTTCCTGAAGGAATAAGGGGTTTTTTCGTATCCGAGAGTTGAGCTGGGGTTACATCATGCCGCCCATTCCACCCATCATATCTCCCATACCACCCATGCCGCCCATTCCACCCATCGGGGCTTGAGGAGCGGCCCCTTTTGGCTTGGGTTTGTCGGTGACCATGGCTGCTGTAGTCAACAGCAGGCTAGCCACGGAAGCAGCATTGCGAAGGGCGCTTTTGGTCACCAATACGGGATCGATGACACCGGCTTTGACGAGATCAGTGAACTCGTCAGTCAGGCCGTTATATCCTTCGGCGCCTTGACGCTCGCTGATCTTCTCTGCAATGACATTTCCCTGTCTGCCGCAGTTGTTGGCGATGGCAATGGCTGGAGCAAAAGCTGCCTCTTTGACAATCGCTACCCCAATGGATTCGTCACCATGAAGAGAGAGGGCATCAAGAGCAGAGACGGATCGAATAAGGGCGACGCCGCCGCCAGGAACGATTCCTTCGGCTACGGCTGCGCGTGTGGCGTGGAGAGCATCATCCACACGGGCTTTCTTCTCTTTCATCTCGGTCTCGGTGGCAGCCCCGATTTTAATCACAGCTACGCCGCCAACTAATTTGGCTAGTCTTTCTTCGAGTTTCTCACGGTCGTAGTCAGAGGTGGTGTTGGCAATCTCACCGCGGATCTGAGCTTCTCTGGCTTTGATGCGGTTTTGATCACCTATTCCATCGATGACGGTGGTCTCTTCTTTGGAGATCTTGACTCTTTTGGAACTGCCTAGCACTTCGAGGCCAACTTCTTCAAGAGTTAGACCGATCTCTTCGGAGATAACGGTCGCACCGGTGAGGGTGGCGATATCTTCAAGCATGGCTTTGCGTCTGTCACCAAAACCGGGTGATTTGACCGCACAGACGGGAAGACCACCTTTGAGCTTGTTGACGACGAGGGTTGCTAGCGCTTCGCTATCCACATCTTCTGCGATGATGAGAAGGGGACGTTGGCCATTTTCCATGGTCTTTTCAAGAATCGGGATCAGCTCCTTAGCTGAGGAGATCTTTTTATCAACGATAAGGATAGCCGGTTTTTCTAGCTCTACACTCATGTTCTCTGGGTTAGTGATAAAGTAGGGGGAGAGGAACCCTTTGTCGAACTGCATTCCTTCGACTACATCGAGAGAAGTTTCGATCCCTTTGGCTTCATCGACGGTGATAATGCCGTCTTTGCCGACTTTAGCCATCGCTTCTGCGATGATCGAGCCAATTTCAGGATCGTTGTTGGCTGAGATCGTGGCTATCTGCTTCACCTCTTCGGGTGTCTTGATCGGTGAGGAAAGCTTGTTGAGAGCTTCGATGATGCTCTCCACGGCCTTTTCGATTCCTTTTTTGACGCTCATGGGATTGGCACCAGCTGAGACGTTTTTCACGCCTGCGCTATACATCGCTTCAGCCAACACTATCGCTGTGGTAGTCCCATCACCTGCGACATCGGAGGTTTTGGAGGCCACCTCTTTGACGAGCTGGGCACCCATATTCTCAAACTTGTCTTTGAGAACAATCTCTTTGGCAACGGTGACGCCATCTTTGGTGGAGAGCGGTGGGCCAAAGTCTTTTTTAATAATGACATTTCTGCCTTTTGGCCCCAGGGTCACGATGACCGTTCTAGCCAGTTTTTTGATCCCATCCTGAATGGATTTTAGGGCATCTTCTTTGAATTGAAACATCTTACTCATGGTTGATCATCCTAAGTTAAATTATTATACGAGAAGGCCCAAAATATCATCTTCTGAGAGAATGAGATATTCGTCTTCAGATTCACTATTCTTGATCTCTGTTCCTGCATACGAGGAGAAGAGAATCCGATCTCCGACTTTTACAGGCATCTCTCGCAGAGTGCCCTCTTCATCACGAAATCCGGGTCCAACAGCGACCACTTCTCCCTCTTTGGGTTTCTCTTGAGCGGTTTCGGGTAGGATGATGCCACCTTTTGTAGTAGGGGCTTTTGAACGTTTGACTAAAACGCGATTATTCAGAGGCTTGATCTTATGCATAACCATTTCTCCATAGTTAAATTTTTTCTTTTAAGCACTTCAATTTTAGGGTAGAGAAAGGTTCCTGTCAAGCACAAGGAGGCCTATTTAGCAGAAAGTAGGCGGGTTTGCTAAGAATATAATGGGTTTAAATATTTCTTGCGGGTTTGAAGAAAGAGCTCGCGATCTTTTTTGCACTTTTCCCGGAGTTTCCAGGCAAAATAACGCTCGTTGCAAATGATGTGTAGAATCTCTTCGCTCCCATTGAGTTTATTGAAGACATCTCGTTTGTTGCGAGAGGAGAGGACGAGCTTGAGAGCCTCATCAAACTGTTTGGGATAAACCGTTTTTAAAATGCCCATGATGGTGTACTGGGTAGTGACGGGAAGAAAGGCATGGGGATCGGTGACGATAATCTTCACACCTTGGCAGTTTTCGAGCTTAAACTTTCCAAAGAAGGGACGAAAGTAGAAGGGCTGAAAACAGACGCCAGGCAGTTTTTGTTTATTGAGCCGGTCAGCGAGTACATCACCATTGATCCAGGGAGCGCCGATCAACTTGAAGGGGAGAGAGTAGCCGATCCCTATGTTGACGAAAGAGCAGTGGCCGATCAAGCCGGTGGTGGGATAGAAAAAGGGGGTGTCCTCTTCGGGAATCTGGGGGCTGGTCGGGACCCAGACAAGACCGGTCTCTTTGAAGATCATCGACCGCTTCCAGCCGCGCATGGGAATGACCTCGAGATCACAGCCGACATGGTAGGTTTCGTTGAAAAAGCGGGAGAGCTCGCCGATGGTCATGCCGTGGCAGTAGGGAACATTGACGTAGCCAATAAAAGAGCGCCACTTTTCATCCACGAGGGGACCATCGACGACTTTGCCTCCAAGGGGGTTGGGACGGTCGAGAACAATGACTTTGATGCCAAGTTTGGCTGCCTCTTCCATGGCGTAAAATAGAGTGGAGATATAGCTGTAGGAACGGGATCCGATATCCTGAATGTCGTAGACTAAAAGATCCACACCGGTGAGCATCTCCTTCGTTGGTCGTCGTCTATCTCCATTGAGATTGTAAAGAGAAATGCCGTGATGTTTTCTATCAGCGACATTTTCATAGGCATAAGCATCGCCGTAAAAACCGTGTTCGGGAGCGAACAGGGCCACCAGCTCAAAATCTCGACTGTTCTCTTTTAGAATTTCAAAGGTAGTCTTGAGTTCGTGGTTGACAGCGGTTTGATTGCTGATCAGCCCGATCCGCTTGCCTTTGAAAAGGGCGGAGTAGCCTTCGTCCATCAGGACATCGATACCCACCTTGACCTGTCCAAAGAGAGAGAAGGGGAGAAGAAGTAGAAGAAGAAAGAGTCTCATTGTGGGCGAAAATATTCTATTAAGAGGTTATCCGGCAAGAGTTTTTGCATGAAAAGCACTCGAACAGTACAATCGCCCCACTTTTTACAACCAGAACCATGTATGCGTCCACAGCCCCCTTCTTTCGACACTCCCGCCTCTTTGGGTCACTTTCAACGTTTTGGCCTCACCCTTTTCCCGTCTCGTTGGGCTACAAGGGCCTTACAAGTTGGAGAGTGTCTATCAACCAACTTCAACAAGCTACCTGAGATCGTCTCCAATACCGCCAGAGGTTTTTTTGCCGCTACCGTAATCTCCCCACTAAAGCAACCTTTTGTCTGTTGGAAAATCGAGGCACAAAGAGCCAAGATTGCAGGAGTAGCACCTAACTATTCTAGGAATCCATCCATTTGGTTTCGGGGATTTTGGGGCTATACCGGAGGTTTTGCCCCTTTTATCGCCACTCAATTTGCAGCTACAGGATTTTATAAACAGTTTTTGCCCGATCTCCCCGCTGGACTGGCAGGTGGGGCTACTTCAGCCCTGGTTTTTACACCGATCACACTGCTCCTAAATCAACAACAAAAAATGGGGAACGGCTATTTGTCTACAATTAGATCTATCAATGATAAACTAGGTCCCCTAGGATTTTTTCGTGGACTGGTTCCTATAGCTTGTAGAAGTCTTATTTACGTTAGTGGCTACTCCACAGCGACACCTTGGCTGAAGAAAAAGATGGTGGAACGCGACATACCGTCCACCTTAGCCCAGGTTGTTGCGGGAATCCTAGGAGGGGGAGGCGCAGCCATTGCAAGTCAAGGTTTTGATACCTACGGAACACAGAGACATTGCCATTTTTCCATGAAATCTGTCGTCTCGTACAAGGTGCCGTTCAGAGCAGGCGCCATGAGCGGAGTGCAGTTTCGAATCATTATGGTCTCTTTGGCAGCTATCTTCTTTCCACTCTTCCAGAAAAAATAGCTATAGTTGATTAACTCTTGTCACCAGTTGTGACGAAAAAGAGCTCCAAGAGCCGGTCCAGGTCATCAAGATTGTAGTACTGGATAGCGACGGTACCCCCTCGTTTTCCTCTGTGATCAATCGATACCTTGGTTCCAAAGTGGTGCTGAAGCTTCTCCTCAAGCTCATCGATATGTATGTCTCGCTTCTTTTCCGCTAGGCTCTTAGACTTCGGTCTCTTCGTGAGCTTCTGGCTCTCTCTTTCTGCCTCTCGAACAGTGAGGTTCTTACGCTTGATCAAATCATGAAGAACTTGCTGCAACTCATCGCTGTCGAGCGAGAGGATCGCCTTCGCATGTCCCGTGGTAATCTCACCGCAGGAGAGAGAGCTCTGTATGTCATGCGGCAGCGAAAGAAGGCGCAAGTAGTTGGCCACGGTTGACCGCTTTTTGCCAACCTGCTTGGCGATCGCCTCTTGCTTCATCCGGAAAACATCCACCAATCTCTTATAGGCTTCAGCTGTTTCCACGGGATTCAGATCCACACGCTGCACATTTTCGATCAAAGTCGCCCGCGCCGCATCGTCATCGGAGTAGGGAGAGACAATCACTTTGATCTTTTCCCATCCAGCCAGTTTGGCGGCACGCCACCGTCTCTCACCAGCGATCAGCTCGTAGTAGAGCAACTTATTTCCGCTTTCTATTTTGCGGACTACCGGAGGATGAATCAATCCTACCGCTTCTATCGATGCAGCCAATTCTTTGAGCTCTTTTTCCGCAAAATGACGTCGGGGTTGAAATGGGCTGACTCGAATTAAATCCCAATCGACTTCGCAAATTGTCTCTTCCACAGGCCATCCTCTTCTATTTTGGTTTGTAAATGTGTGATAATCACCTCATCGGAGAGGTGGTTGACATGAACGGGATGGTATAAAGCAGACATTCTAGCGCTCAAAGGATGCCACTCCACGGGCGAAGTTTGGCCGAATAGAGCCACGCCTCTCTTTCCAAGTGCAGCACCAATATGAGCTATTCCTCCATCTCCGGTTAAATAAAGATCACTGAGGTCAAGTATAACTATAAACTCCTCAAAATTCCGAGGAAAAGAGAGACGATATGGTGTCTTCAATTTTGCCCCGATAGCTTCCGCTCGCGGTCGCTCTTTTTTCTCTCCGACAATCACTACCGAAAAGCTGTAGTCATCATATAACTGATTGACAATCGTTGCAATTCTTTCTGCATCAAAACGACTAGCCTCACGCGTTGTGGATGCCGAAATCAGAAGATAAGGATGAGGGATATCTATCGACTTCTGATAACGTTGTTTGATTTCTTCGGCAATGCGAATACGCGGATAGAGCTCTTGGGGAATCACTTGGAGATGGGGCGCGATCATATGCAATCCCTTTAGCGCTTGATGCATCTTTTTAGCTTTCGTCTCATTGTAAGCAATAGGCTGATTGATCAGCCGGCTATGCCAACTTTTATCCACATAAGCTACTCTTTTGCGACCTCCAAGAAAAAAAAGGAAAAAATTCATCAGCTTCATCGGAGAAGTTTTTGCCGAAATCACCAGATCAAAATCTTCCGATCGATATTTCAGCGCGACACGAAGGAGGTTGAAGTATTTGTTGCCCGTCGCAGGTAAAACGACCACCTCATTCACCGGAGGCAGATAACGAATCAAAGGATAATTTTTATGATCAACGAAGAGAGTGATATGGGTATGGGGATGATAGCGCTTAAAATAGAGAACGAGAGGAAAGCTGCATAGGAGGTCACCTAGACCATTTCGCCGGACGATAGCCACTTTTTTCATTTACAAATCCCTCTGTTAGCTCTACAATTTACTCAATAAGTATGGACAAAGACAAGTTTTTAGATTTTTTATCTCGCCACCTCTCCAAATTTCTTCTCGGAGTGGCTCTTCTTGGGCTCCTGGGATTTTTATTCGAAAGACGATCTAGTTCTCACAAGATCCACTCAAAACAAGATTATCTTATTGTCCGCCAGATTTATGAGCGGTTCCGGAAAGGAGAGCCTATTTCGACTGAGTCACTGGAGACCGCTGAAAAGATCATCCATCGTCATCCCGAGTTGCGCGCAAAATATGATCCTCTGATGGCCTATTCACTCTTACAACAAGAGAAGGTTGCTCAAGCCCTGCCTTACGCCTCTTCCATTCTTAAAAGAGTGCAACACTACCCCTATCACGACTATGCGCTTGGCACGCTACTCATCACCGAAGAAAATTATCCCGAAGCCTACGTCCAGGCAGAGCGGCTAGAAAAAAGTCTCGGTGAGCGCGACAACTATCCCACCCTTCGGGCTTTCAATCTACTTCGTCTAGTTTTTCTAGCCGATGAGCTCAACAATCAAGAGCTAAAAGCAGGCTATTGGACAACCCTACAAAGTCACGCCGCTTTTTCAGAGATCGAACCTCTCTTCCAAGAAGGTAGTCTCACTCTCAAGGATTTCGTCGAAAAACACTCTTGAGATATTTGCAAAAGAATGATAAACAAGTGTTGGGTGTAGTTAAGGCTACCCCGACAACCTAAGTTGTTATTTATAACAAACTTGGGGACCCGTTAACAGTGGATCATAGTAGCAAAAAAGGAGGTGAGCCCACTATTTCAGCTTGAAGCCACGACCATTGGGTTTTTGAATAAGCCGAAATTGAACTTTTCGGAACCCCCGAAGAGCTGAAAATTTAGAGGAAAGAGTATTGAACAAGTATACCAACGCGCTGACCATCGAGGCTGGAAGTGCGGGAGAGAATGTGGCCCTTCTTGAAAGAAGCCCATTCACCGGTAAATCTCTCGAGCCCTCGACTCATTTCGCAACTTGTGAAATGTCGCAGCGTGAAGAAGTGATCGTGATTAGCGGAACGATTAAAGTCGCTCCGTAAAAATCTGATTCTTCACTTTATTCACTAGCCCTCGCTCCTCCGGAGCGGGGGCTTTTTTATCCTCGGAAATACAGTGACTTCAAAAAGATTATGTTGCAAAACATTATGTTTTCATGCATAATAATATATATATGAAATTTATCAACAGAATTGAGGAAATGAGACGGCTCGATCACCTGGCGCACTCCAAAAGGGGAGGCTTAGCCGTGATTTGGGGTCGTCGCCGCGTTGGCAAGACACGTCTTTTACTTGAATGGGCCGCCAAGCACGAGGGAGTTTACTATGTTGCAGATGAATCCTCTCCAGCGATTCAACGCAAGTATCTTGCTCTTGCTCTTGCTGATGTGCTTCCAAATTTCGCCGATGTCGAATACCCCGATTGGCGTTCCTTGTTTAGTCGATTAGCCAAGGAGGCTAAATACCATGGTTGGCATGGTCCCTTTATCATCGATGAGTTGCCCTATCTCGTCGCCTCTTCCCCTGAACTGCCGAGCATCTTGCAAGGATTTTTCGATCGAGAAGCGAAAGCAGCAAACTTGATCGTTGCCTTGTCTGGATCATCGCAAAGAATGATGCAGGGAGCCGTTCTGGCACCCTCAGCACCCCTCTATGGGAGAGCTGATGAACTTTTCAAATTGCAGCCAATCTCTATCGCCTACATGAGCGAAGCGCTGAAAATAAAAAAAGCACGCGATATTGTAGAAGCATTTACCATTTGGGGAGGAATTCCCCGCTACTGGGAGCTTGTTTCTCAAAGTGAGGGTGATCTTTATGAAAAGATTTGCGATCTGGTTCTGGATTCTATGTCTCCACTGCAAGAAGAGCCTAATCGTCTGTTGTTAGAAGAATCATCTTCTGCAATTGTCATGCGTCCTATCTTGGATGCTATAGGCTTGGGAGCACATCGCCTCTCTGAGATTGCAGCACGCGTGGAAAAACCGGCGACCTCTCTCTCGCGCGTCATGCAACAGTTGATTGATCTGGATCTTATTTATCGAGAAGTTCCTTATGGACGCAGCGCTTCTGGATCCAAAAAGGCACTATATAAAATCAACGATCCATTTGTCCGTTTTTGGTTTGAAATCGTTGCTTCTAAACGAAGTCTATTAGCTCATGCGACGCAAAGTGAGCGTCTTCGTTATCTCAAAAAATATCTGCCAAAACTTTTTTCGATCACCTGGGAAGAATTATGCCGCGCAGCTCTTCCTTCTTTATCACAAAGTTGGGGAAAAGGCTGTACGGAAGCGGGTAGATATTGGCAAGGACGGGGACATGAATGGGATATTGTTGCTCTCGCCGAAGAAAAAAGAGAACTTTTCCTTGGAGAAGCCAAATGGATTTCTAAACGCCCCACTAATAAGTGGGTTGAACGGGAGATCAATGCTCTACGTGCCAAGGGAATACCCCCTATTCCGCGTCCAGATCATTTGAAAGTATGCTATCTTCTATTTGTCCCTGAAAAACCGCCTAATCTCAAACTTCCGATCGACATTCGACTCATTGATGCTAAGGAAGTGATTACAGCTATGATCATTAACCGATGATTTGCTTGGCGACATAACTTTTGCTTCGGAAGAGCAGCAAGGTCGAGGTACCTACGAGACAACAGAGAGAACCGATCACAAGAATCACTGTCGAAGAGCCAAATAGGCAGAGAAGAGAGCCTATCTGCGGCACAACCAACCCCCGCATTCCAACTGTCAGTACATTGACGCTGCTATAGGCCGAACTATCCTCAGTCTTAGCAAAGATAGGGCCCGAGAGATGCCAACCCAGCTCGCTACCCGCCTGCATGATCCCATAGGCTAGGTAGGCCAGATAGAGCAGAACAAGGTTGAACTTTGCTGCCAATAAGATAATTGGGAAAAGGGCTCCGAGCAGCGTGACCACACTGCTGAAACGGTAGAAATCGACGCGTGAGATCGCCTTGGCCCAAAGAGAAGAGGTCAAGACAAAACCGACACTCTTGCAGAGCGTCAATGCGATCGCAAGCTCGGTATAAGAGAGCCCAAGGCCGTCGATAAAAAAGCGCGGAAGACAGGGTTGAATAATCATTAGCCCACACCCGCCTAAGACCATAAAGCCGATCTGATAGGCACGGAAATCCTCTCGCGTGGAGAGAAGTTTCCAAGCGTTTTGCCACGGAAGAATAAAGTGTTCCTTAAAAGAGGGCGAGGGGATCTCTGGTTTGACCTTAAGCTCTATCGGAATGCGGTATTGGGCAAAGATCGCTCCCATGCCCATGAGCGCCGTCAACACAAAGATCCAGCGCCAGCAGAGAGGGTAGTGGTCGAGAAGTGGGCCGATGACGAGCGGCAGAAGAGCTCCCACGACATAGGAGATCGTCGAGCCGCGCGAGAAGACCTTGTGCTTGGTCCCTCCCGGAAGGTTGCGTTTGAAAATCTCCATCCAGGCAGGAACTACACCGCGGTGCATCGTCATGTAGAGCGCCGAAGCAAATAGCACATACCAGGGGTTGTAAAATAAAGGGAAAAGGAGAAAGGGAAGAAAGCCAATCACACCGGCCCAGACCACATTAGATAGAAGGCGATCGGGTCGTTTGTTGACCACAGCTCCCCAATACATGGAGAAGATCGAGACGACCGGTTTCAGAGCGATAAAAAGGGCGATTTGAAAGGAAGAGGCATGCAGATCTTTGTAGAGAATCACCAGAAGAAGCGAGTAGATCGCCCAAAAGGGAGCCCTCAGCACGCTCGTCCAGAGGAAGGCGGCATAAGTAAGGTTGTGATTTTGAGTTGCTTTATCCATCACTCTGAAATAGAATCCTATAATCAGTATTAATTTTCCCATCTATGATGATAAGTGTCACTATTTTAGTCAAAAACGGCCAGAGCCGTCTCGGAGAAGTCCTCAATGCATTAAAAAAATTTGATGAAATTATCCTTCTCGACACCGGTTCCACCGACCAAACCCTTGAAATTGCTAAAGATTTTTCTAATGTAGCCATCCACCACGCTCCCCTCCAAGGTTTCGGCCCCACCCATAACCTCGCTGCTTCTTTGGCCAAAAATGATTGGATTCTCTCGATTGATGACGATGAGGTAGTCACCCCCGAACTAGCCGAAGAAATTCTCTCTCTCAACCTCAATCCTGACCATCTCTACACTCTCCCTTTCTTCAATTTTTTCAATGGCAAAAAGATCAAATGGTGTGGCTGGTATCCCGAGAAACATACCCGGCTCTATCATCGCAAAAAAACCGGATTTACCGATGCGATGGTCCACGAAGGCGTCATGACCAAAAACCTGCAACCCATCACCTTGCGAAACCCTGTCCACCACCACTCTTATGACTCCCTCTCCGATTTTCTCACCAAGATGGAACACTACTCCACTCTCTTTGCAGAACAGCATCGTGCAAAAAGAAAATCTTCACCGCTGATTGCGCTCTACCATGGAGTGGGCGGTTTTTTAAAAAGTTACTTTCTGAAAAAAGGATTCATGGGCGGCTATGAGGGATTTTTGATCTCAGTCTATAATGGCCATACCGCCTTTTACAAATATCTAAAACTCTATCATGCCAATGCTACTCGTCCTCATGTACCACAGAGTAGGGACAGGGAAACACGCTAACTCCCTCGAACTGCTCCGCTATCACTTCCAATTCCTCAAAGAACGGTTCGCCATCGTTTTGCCCGGCGATCCCCTTCCCAAAGGAAAGACCTCGATCTGCCTCTCTTTCGACGATGCCTCTTTCGATTTCTATCACTATATCTTTCCGATGCTCAAGGAGATGAATCTGCGAGCTCTCCTCGGTGTCCCCGTCCGCTATATTTTGGAGAAGAGTGACCTCCCAGCTGAAGAACGACTAGAAGTACCATACACATTGGCGATGCAAGATGGTTTTTTTGAGAAGAAAGCTCCTTTTTGCACCTGGCAAGAGCTCTCTGAGATGGTCGCAAGCGGTCATGTCGAGGTCGCATCGCATTCCTATGCCCACTGCAACCTCACCTTTTCCTTTGTTGATCTTGAGAGAGAGGTGATCCGCTCCAAAGAGATCCTCCAGAAAAAGCTTCCCCAGGCTATCACCTCGTTTGTCTATCCCTTCGGTCGCCTCAACCGCTCTGTCCAAGAGCTGATTGGACGCCACTATCCCTACTCCTTCCGTATTGGCTCCGGAGCCAACTACCGCTGGGACAAAAGCCCGCTCTTCCGTATTCCAGCGGATAACCTCTCCCATCCGGCGCAGCTCTTCACCCCATTCAAGCGACTCAAATATTTCCTCAAATCCATCTAGTTTTCGTGATGTTTACTGATCGCGGTAGCGATCAAACTCCAGTCAGCCCCGTGTGAAAGCGTTGGCCAAAGGCCTTCGCTGGAACGCGGGGTGAAGAGAAGATAAGAATTATTGAGCCCCGGTAGGGGCGAAAGAACCTGTAGTAGTTGTTTCGCCCCAGCCGGGGCTCATCTCTCAGAAACCCCCAGAACCCCACGTTCCGCTTCGCTACACGCGGGGCTGCAAAGAGTTTGATCGCTACCGCGATCCATTGCTCCATCAAAAAGCCTAATTCATCTCAAGGGTTTGGTTTAGAGCAAGTTAATAACCGAGTTCAGGTTATCTAGTTTTCGTCGCAAAATGGTAGTTGAGTTGCCATATTGGTACGCAAAATGGCAACTCAACTACCATTTTGCATCAATGAAACATATTATTCGGGATTTTACCCCTCCAGAAAGCAGCTTTTTTCTCTTCGGCCCTCGAGGCACAGGAAAATCGACTTGGTTGAGATACCACTTCCCACAGGCACTTTGGATTGACCTTCTCGACCCGGAATTGCTTCGACTTTATGGAGCCAGGCCCGAGAGGTTGAGGGAAACGATTGATGCTCATCCTTCACTATTTACGATAGTGATAGATGAAGTTCAAAAAGTGCCCACCTTATTGCCGATGGTACACGCTCTCATTGAAGAGAGAAAGGAACTGCGTTTTATCCTCACTGGCTCCAGCTCTCGTAAACTAAAACGAGATGGAGTCAATTTACTGGCTGGACGGGCTTTGCTAAAACATATGCATCCTTTCAGCGCGAACGAACTTAAAGATCAATTCTCCCTTGAAAAAGCGTTAGAAATAGGTCTCCTACCTCTTGTCTGGGGATCAAAAACCCCACAAGAAACACTCAAAGCTTATGCAGGTCTCTATCTCAAGGAAGAAGTTCAAGCGGAAGGATTGGTACGACAAGTAGGAAACTTTGCCCGATTTCTCGAGGTAATTAGCTTTTCACACGGCAATGTAATAAACACCACCAATATAGCTCGAGAATGCGCCGTAAATCGTAAAACGATTGAAAATTATATTCATATTTTAGAGGATTCGCTCCTATCATTTACGCTTCCTGTTTTTAGCAGACGTGCGAAACGGGGGCTAGCCACGCATCCTAAATTCTATCTTTTTGATCCAGGTGTCTACCGTTCTTTAAGACAGATCGGTCCTTTTGATCGACCTGAAGAGATTCAAGGAGCTGCTCTAGAAGGTTTAATTGCCGAACATTTAAGAACCTGGATCGATGGTCAAACAGACTCCTATGATCTTGCCTTTTGGAGAACAAGATCGGGTCTTGAAGTAGACTTTGTCGTCTATGGACCAGAAGCATTTTGGGCTATTGAAGTGAAGAATAATCAGCATATCTCTCCCAAGGATTTGAAAGGATTGGAGGCTTTTAAAGCAGATTATCCCGAAGCTATTCCAATCCTGCTTTATCGAGGCAGAGAACGGTTATTAAAGAAAGGTATTTACTGTCTTCCTTGTGAAGAATTTCTTCTACAAAGTTCCCCCTCTCAAGCTTTTTTTCACCTATGAAACTATCCAATCACGTCGAGGATAGATTGGAGGGCTTGGATAAAGCTGTCGATCTCTTCATGGGTGCTGTAAAGCCCGAAAGAGAGGCGAGCGGTGTGTAAGACTCCAAAACGGGCCATGGTTGGCTGGCTGCAGTGATGGCCTGAGCGGATAGCAATATCTTTGCAATCAAGCAGGGTTGCAATATCTAGAGAATGAATCCCATCCACCACAAAACTGATGATCGCTCCTTTGTTCGGAGCCGTTCCAATGATGCGCAATCCGGGAATCTGCTCCAATTTTTGGGTCGCATAGGTGAGCAGTTCGTGCTCCATGGCTGAGATTGTCTCCAAACCAATCTCTTCGAGGAAATCAATCGCTGCACCAAGACCAATCACTTCAGCAACCATCGGGGTGCCCGCTTCAAATTTGACGGGAAGGGGGGCGTAGACAGTCTTATCCAGGGTAACCCGTTCGATCATATCTCCTCCACCTTCGACAGGCTCCATCTCTTCGAGAAGCTCGCGCTTTCCATAGAGAACACCGACGCCCGTGGGTCCATACATCTTGTGGCCAGAGAAGGCGAAAAAATCAACATCGAGCTGTTGCAGGTCGATGGTCATATGTCCAGCGCTTTGTGCTCCATCGAGGCAGACACGAGCACCGACAGCATGGGCAGCACGGGTGATCTCTTCGATGGGATGGAGGGTACCGATGGAGTTGGAGATGTGGGCAATGGAGACGATTTTGACATCTTCGTCAAGCAGGTCGTAGTAGGCTTCGAGGTCGAGTTCACCGAGATCATTGACGGGGATGAAACGAAGCACGACGCCGCGCTCTTTGCAGATCATCTGCCAAGGAACGAGGTTGGAGTGGTGCTCAATCTCAGAGACCAGAACAATGTCGCCAGGGTGGAGAAAGGCTCGTCCAAATGAGCGCGCGACGAGATTGATGGAGGCGGTGGTACCGCGTGTGAAGATAATCTCCTCTTCGTGGGCTATATTGAAGTGATTTTTGATTTTGGCGCGTGTCTGTTGATAACGATCGGTTGCTTCGCGGGCAAGAGTATAGACAGCGCGATTGACGGTGCCATAGTGGCGAGTGTAGAACTCTGTCAACGCATCAATCACCGGCTTGGGTTTTTGGGTCGAAGCAGCGGAGTCGAGATAGATCAGGGAGGGATGGTGCTCGAAAATGGGAAATTCTGACTTAAGAGCGATAGACGACTTCATTGATCTCCTTCTGGGCAGTGATGAGGGGAATTTGCTTCGTAATTTCCTGGACAAATCCAAAGATTTGGAGGTTGCGAGCCCTCTCATGGGAGAGGCCTCGACTTTTTAGGTAGAAGAGATGCTCTTCATTCAGTTGGCCTACGGTAGCGCCATGTGAAGCCTTCACATCGTCGGCAAAGATTTCGAGATGGGGTTTACTGATGGCTCTGGCCGTGTCGCTGAGGAGGAGGTTGTGGTTTTTCTGGTAGGCTTGGCTCTTCTGCGCCTCTTTGCGGATAATAATTTTGCCTGCAAAGCTGGAGCGATTGACTCCATCGAGGACCCCTTTGAAGGTTTGATTAGAATGGGTGTGGGGCTTCTGGTGATCGATGAAAACGGTGGTGTGACTGTCTTTGAGGAACGAGAGGCCGGCCAGTTCGACTGTGGCATGTTCCCCTGCGAGGATGACGCGGTAATCGGTGGATCCTCCTTGTATCATATGAACACTTTTGAAGCGGCTGGCAGATTGGAGAGTAGCGCTCAGACTTTCCATACGCGAGAGTTGGGTCAGCTCCAAAAAGGCCCGCTCTTTGAGTTGGAAATCAAAGGTAACATGGGATGAGCAGATGACTTTGAGCGAAGAGTCTTGGCCTATGAAGAGTTGTAGAGCTTCGCTTTTCTCTGAATGAGAGATGATTTGGAGTGGCGTCTCGCAAGTGGTTCCAGCCGGCAGAGTGATCTGCCCATCTGCAACAACGATCTCTTTGGGACAACAAGATTGGCTCGGGCAGAAGCAACCGTCAACAAAGAGCAGAAACGACTGTGTGCATTCAGGATAGATCATATCCTTGTTCCTCTAGTTGCAGGGCAAGTGTGTGATCGCCGGATTGGGCAATCTTTCCATCGATGAGAACATGAACGAAGTGGGGGCGAACAAGATCGAGAAATCTCTGGTAGTGTGTGATCAAAATAAGGGCTTTTTGAGGGGTCATGAGCTGGTTGATGCTCTCAGCAATAATCCGCATCGCATCGACATCCAACCCAGAGTCGATCTCATCGAGCAGAGCGACCTTTGGATCGAGCAGGGCCATCTGCAAGATCTCACTCCGTTTCTTTTCGCCGCCGGAAAAGCCGTCGTTGAGCTGGCGTTCTTTGAAATGGAGCTCTATTTTCAGAAGGTTCATCTTTTTTTCGAGCAGGGGAAGAAAGAGCTCCTCGGAAAGGGGAAGTTTACGGACAGAGTTGGTTATCTGATGGAGAAAATGGACCAGGGAGACTCCTGGAATTTCTGGGGGCGTTTGAAAACTGACAAAGAGTCCGAGTTTGGCCCGCTCTTCAGGTTCCAAAGTCGAAATATCTTGGTCATCAAGTAGGATTTTGCCTTCGGTGATTGAATAGGCGGGGTGACCAGCCAAAACGTGCACGAGGGTTGATTTCCCAGCTCCATTGGGACCCATAATGGCGTGGATCTCACCGGCTCTGACTTCGAGGTTGAGCCCTTTGAGAATGGGTTTGCCATCAATGGTGGCGTGGAGATTTTCGATCGATAGCTTCATGGTTTATCCTACAGATTTTTCTAACTTTATAGCCAAAAGTTGCTGCGCCTCAGCAGCAAATTCCAGAGGCAGCTCGCGGATCACTTTCTGGCAAAAGCCGTTGATGATCATGGTGATGGCATCTTCGCGAGAGAGGCCTCGCGTTTGGAGATAGAAGAGCTGCTCTTCGCCGATTTTTGTGGTGGAGGCCTCGTGTTCGACCTGTCCAGTTGGGGTGGATACATCGATGGTGGGGAAAGTGTTGGCGGAGCAGTTGTTGCCGACAAGCATGGAGTCGCATTGCGTGAAATTACGGGCTCCCTCGGCACGACGGGCGATTTGCACCAGGCCACGATAGCTATTGTGTGACTCTTCGGTGGAGATCCCTTTGGAAATGATGGTAGATCGGGTATTTTTACCGAGGTGAATCATCTTGGTACCGGTATCAGCCTGCATCTTTCCGTTGGTCAATGCAATGGAGTAGAACTCTCCCACCGAGTGGTCGCCCTGAAGGATGCAGCTAGGGTATTTCCAGGTGATCGCAGCTCCGGCTTCGACTTGGGTCCAAGAGATTTTAGAAT
>JAAKFT010000020.1 GCA_011064935.1 Chlamydiota bacterium
GCCGGAATGATAATGGCCGAAACCTTTGATCAGATCGGTACCTCCGTTCCGATCTATGTAGGGATTTTTATTATTTTGGCAGGCCACTCGATCAACTTTGTTCTGGCCCTCGGAGGCGGAGTGATTCATGGCTTGCGTCTTAACTTTATCGAGTGGTATCATTACAGCTTCGAAGGAGGGGGAAGGGATTTTAATCCGCTCTCTCTTCGCTCTATGAAAATAAAATAATTGGAGAGAAAAATATGACCATCGACTTGAATGTTGTAGGACCAGCTTTAGTTTTGGGGTTGGCCTGCATGGGAAGCTCTGTCGGTTGTGGGATCGCAGGGATGGCCTCTCATGCCGTAATGGCTCGTATTGACGAAGGACACGGCAAGATGATCGGGATGTCCGCGATGCCCTCATCACAGGCCATCTATGGCTTTATCCTGATGCTTCTAATGTACGATGCCATCAAAGCAGGAAGTCTGTCGGCGATTGGGGGCATTGGCATCGGTTTTTCGATGGGCATGGCTTTTTTCGTCTGTTCTATTTGGCAAGGCAAGTGCTGCGCTACCGGTATCCAAGCTTCGGCTAAGCAACCCGCAATTTATGGAAAGTGTTATGCTGCGATCGGTATTGTGGAGTCGTTTGCGCTCTTTGCCTTTGTCTTTTCTCTGCTTCTTTTGTAGCGCCTTTCTGTTCACGTCTTGTCACCGCTCATGTCTGACTGTGCGGTCTGAGTATTTTAGAGAGAGTTACCTCGCCAGTGAAGAGATTGACACTCCAGATCCCTCTCGCCATTGCTTTCGCGGGCAGCAGATTGTTGTTCACTGGGCCGAGCCCTGCAGAGCCTCTCGAGAGATAGTCCTTACTGTACGCTATGGCAATCGAGAATTAGAGACCTTCTGTCATCCCATCAAGAAAAAACATGGTTACTGGATCTATCGTCTGGTCAATGACGATTACTGGAATCATGGCGGTATCGTTTCTTATAAAGTCGAGCTCTATGAAGCAGGTGTTCTAGTAGATCACAAAGAACATCATCTCTGGGCAGAGATTATCAATATTTCAGATACGCCTCTCTGATCAATTTTTCTGTGGTCGCCCAGTCGAGACAAGGATCGGTGATGGAAATGTCTTCATGAGCCGAAGGAGAGAAGGGCTGGTTGCCTGCAGAGAGATGGCTCTCCAGCATCAACCCAACAATCGAGCGGTTGCCGCTCTTCACCTGATCGATCACAGATTTAAAAACAGGAATTTGTAGCTCATGCCGCTTGGCGCAGTTGTCGTGAGAGCAGTCGATAATGAGTTGGTTTCGAATAGAAGTCTCTGTGCATTTTTTGATCGCATTTTCCACAGATATGGGATCGTAATTAGGTGATCGCTTGCCACCTCGCAAGATAATGTGACAGTGAGAATTGCCCTCGGTCTGGACCTTGGTCATCTGCCCGCTGAAATCAGATCCTAAGAAGACATGAGGAGTGCTTGCAGATAGAACCCCATGGATTGCATGGTCAACATTGCCATCTGTGGAGTTCTTAAAGCCGATCGGCATAGGAAGACTGGAAGCCAGCTGTCTATGAGGTTGCGAAGTACAAGTGCGCGCTCCAATACATCCCCATGTGATCAAGTCAGAAAAATAGTGAGAAGTATAGATTTCAAGAAACTCACAACCGACAGGCACTCCCATTTCAGTTAAATTGACCAACAGTTCCCGTGTCAGTCGCAATCCCTTTCCAATATCGTGGGAGCCATCCAGATTGGGGTCAAAGATCAATCCTTTCCACCCTTTTTTCGTTCGAGGCTTTTCATAGTAAGTGCGCATTACTAAGAAAAAACGTTCGGAGACCTCTTTGGCCAGCCGAGCAAACTTTTCTCCGTAGGCGTAGACCGATTTCGGGTGATGGATAGAGCAGGGGCCCACAATCATGAGCAGCCGATTATCCAGACCCTGTAAAATAGATCTTACCGTCTGCCGACAGCTGTTGACGAAGAGAGTGTTGGATTTCGTAAGTGGCAGCTCCGAGGCCAACTCCAGAGGGGTTGGGATGTCCGTCGCTAGCTCTTCTGGAGAGAGAGTAGATAATGTCATAATTGGGAGACATTATCAAAATTTAGAGTTATTGAAAAGGCGATCTTGACCTAGCTATTGTTGGGAGAGTATACTTTTGTGCCAATCATGGAAAATTTCACGTCTCTACTTCTGAAAATTGATCGCTGGATCTGGCAGCCTCTTTTTGTCGTCCTCATCGGTGCCGGACTCTATCTGACCTACAAACTTCGAGGTATACAATTTCGTCGCCTCGGATATGCCCTCAAACTTGCCTTCACCCGTCACGATGACGATGCTCCAGGAGACATCTCCCATTTTCAGGCGCTTATGACCGCTCTCGCAGCAACCATCGGGATCGGAAATATTGCTGGCATCGCCACCGCTGTTGCGATGGGCGGGCTGGGCTCCCTCTTCTGGCTTTGGTTGACCGCCTTGATTGGAATGGCCACCAAATTTACCGAAGCCACCCTCGCCATTCAATACCGCATCAAAGATGACCGTGGGGAGATGGCTGGTGGCCCGATGTATTATATCCAACGTGGACTCGGATGGAAAGGGCTTGCTTTCTGCTTCGCCCTTTTCGGGGGAATAACCACTCTCTTCACCGGCAATATTGTGCAGTCCCAATCGATCGCCTCCGCCACCGCCATGGCCTTTGGCTTTAATCCCTGGATTGTTGGCGCTATATTGGCTCTCATGACTGGGCTTGTTCTGCTCGGAGGGATTAAATCGATTGGGGGAGTCACCTCGTTTCTCGTACCCGTCATGGCGATTTTCTATATCGTCGGTTGTTTGGTAATCTTGGTTATCCGTTTTGACCAGATACCCCAGGCCTTCGCGACTATTTTTCAGACGGCGTTTACCGGACAAGCAGCTGTCGGGGGATTTGTCGGCTCATCTATCATGATCGCTATCCAGATGGGCGTGGCTCGCGGTGTTTTTACCAACGAATCAGGTCTTGGCACCTCTCCCATTGCCGCCGCTGCCGCCAAAACCGATTATCCAGGCAGGCAGGCGTTGATCTCCATGACAGGCGCCTTTCTCTCCACCATCGTCTGCACCTTCACTGGACTGGTGATTGCCGTCACCCATGTGCTCGGCCAAATCGGCCCCGACGGAACTGTTCTCAACGGCGCCCCCATGACTATCGCCGCTTTTGACTCCGTCATACCCTATGGAGGTCTGATCGTCGTTGTCGGAAGTATTCTTTTTGGTTATTCCACGATTATTGGGTGGGCTTACTATGGAGAGAAGTGTTTTGAGTATCTCTTTGGTACACGAGCTATTCTGCCCTATCGTCTGATCTTCACACTCGTCGTTTTTCTCGGTGTCGCCATACCTCTAGAGCTTGTCTGGATCCTAGCTGATATTGCCAACGCCTTTATGGCCCTGCCCAACCTCATCGGTCTCGTGGCCCTAGCTGGCGTAGCCGCCAAACTCACCCAGACCTTCCTCGCAAAAGTCGACCAAGAAAGTAATCTAATGAAATAATGAAGAGATAGATTTCTTCTCAACAATAGAGCGGATCGCCTCTCCAAATACCTGAGCTACTGAGACCTGGACGATTTTCTCACTTGATAGCTCTTCTGGAAGGGGAATCGTATTACTGACAAAGATCTTCTCGATCGGACTATTTGCAAGATTTTCTTGCGCTTTCCCCACAAAGAGACCATGGGTCACAGCAACAAAAATTCTCTTCGCTCCCGCCTTTTTACATGCGTTTGCAGCAGTGACAAGTGTGCCGGCAGTAGAGCAGACGTCGTCTACGATGATCACATCGCGATTCTTAACATCACCGATAATCGCATAGACTTCGACCTTTTCGGCGGAGACTCTTCGCTTATCGATTAAAGCAAAATCAATATTGAGGTTTTTGGCATAAGCCCTGGCCTGTTTACTCGCCCCAAGATCAGGAGCCACAATAACAGAATTCCTCAGTCCCAGGTTTTTGATTGCTTCGACCAAAGCGGGTCGTCCATAGAGGTGATCGGCAGGAATATCAAAAAACCCCTGAATCTGATCGGCATGCAAATCCATTGTAACCACCCTCGTAGCTCCAGCAGACTGAAGCAGGTCAGCTACCAGCTTGGCCGTGATCGGGACACGCGGTTTATCTTTTCTGTCCTGCCTTGCATAACCATAATAGGGAATCACCGCGGTGATGCTCTTGGCTGAGGCACGTTTTAGAGCATCGATCATAATCAGCAGCTCCATCAAGTAGACATTGGGTTTCCTTGCTACCGACTCAATGACAAAGACATGTTTTCCGCGGACATTTTCGAGAATCTGCACATAATTCTCTCCATCCGGAAATGAACTGATGTTTGCCTTGCCGAGTTCGACTCCCAAATGGTCTGCAACTTCAGAGGCAAAGGTGGGGTGAGAAGTTCCAGAGAAGAGCAGAAAATCACTTTGCGCATATAACATGCCACTTACAAAAACGCACAATATGAGACAAACTCTTCCAAACATCGATTTCTCCTTGTAGAGCCAAAGAGCCTAACAAAAACTCAAAAAAACGAAAAGCAAATCACTAGATCTGGCATCAAAAGAACTCGCGCATTGCTTTATAGAGAGTTGATTGCTCTTTTTAGATCCTGTATATTTATCTTTTGGGCAACGAACAGGCAAAGGAAAATCTATGAAGCTACAAGAATTACTTACACATTTGAATGACTATTTAAACATCTCTGATTTTGAAGATTATGGGCCAAACGGTCTTCAGATCGAGGGAAAGTCCGAGGTAATAACCCTCGCAACTGCTGTTTCAGCGTCGCTTGCTACCATTGAGGCAGCCGTCAAAACAGGGGTCGATGCTTTAATAGTTCACCATGGCCTTTTTTGGAAAGGAGATCCTTATCCTATCGAAGGAACGAAACGACAAAAACTACGACTGCTTCTGGAAAACGAGATCTCTCTTTTGGCATATCACCTGCCGCTAGATGGGCATCCTGAAGTAGGTAATAACTGGGTTGCGGCCAAAGAGCTGGGATGGAAAGAGCTGGAATCTTTTGATCAGATCGGGGTGAAGGGGAAGTTCGCGCCGATAGATGTGGAGGTATTAGTTGCAGAGCTCGAAGCCTACTATTCCCATGGGGCAACTGTGGCTCTCTCGGGCAGAAAAAAAGTCTCTACCGCTGCTCTGCTCTCTGGAGGAGGGTATAAATGGCTCCCCAAAGCGGCCAAGGAGCAAGTTGACTGTTTTATCACCGGAAGTTTTGACGAACCGGCCTGGGCGAGGGCTCATGAAGAGAAGATGCATTTTATGGCTTTAGGTCACTCTGCGACAGAAAGAATAGGACCTCGAGCATTGGCTTCGCATATTGCGAACCACTTCGAGGTCCCTTGTGAATTCCTAGATATACCCAACCCGTTTTAGGCAGCACCTGCTGCTGCTGAGCCTGGCGTAGTTCCGGGCATTTTGCCCATAACAACCTTTGGTAGGGCCCGTTTGGCCACTTCGGAAGCTTTAGCTTGCGCGAGAAGAGCCGCTGTGTCTTTTTCAAGCTCTTCGGCTTGTTGCGATTCTACTCTTTTCACCGCTTCTGTCTCAGGATTGACCTTGATTCTATGGTCGCTAAGTTTGACTCTTGGGTGTCGGCTCTGTTGCATCTTAAGGGCTTCGAGTGTGCTTTTTTGCCACTCAGCCTCTGTCTTTGCGCCCTTTCGCTCCATTGCCTTAGATATTTGCTCTTCTTCCCTCTTCGCAAGTTTGGCTTTCCAATCTTTGGAATCTGGGGATTCTCTGATAATTTCCATAAGTGAAACTCCACTTTACATATGAACATCTGAAATCGTATTATAACGATCCTTGTTTTTTTTTGTACCAAAGTCTATCGAAATGAAAAATATTTTTGATTTTTTGACAGAGCGCGGCTTCATCGATGAGGTCACAAGTGATGAAATTAGAGAGTACGTGGAGAAACCGGTGACGATTTATGTCGGCTTTGATCCCACAGCTGATAGTTTGCACATTGGCAATATGGTTGGCATCATGGCGCTCGCCTGGTTTCAACGGTTTGGTCATAAAATAGTGGCTTTGGTAGGTGGAGCGACCGGTATGATCGGTGATCCATCCGGCAAAAGCATCGAACGCAATCTTCTTGATGTTCCAGCCTTAGAGCACAATCTAAAGGGGATTCGACGTTCTCTCGAGACTATATTAGACCTCGATAGTGGACTCCTTCTCAATAATCATGAGTGGTTCAAAGAGTATGGGTATATCGATTTCCTGCGTGATATTGGCAAAAACTTTCGCATGGGGCCTATGCTTGCCAAAGAGGCTGTGCGATCCAGAATGAATAGTGAAGAAGGGCTCAGCTATACCGAATTTAGCTACCAGCTCTTGCAAGCATACGACTTTCTCTACCTCTCAGACAAGTATGACGCCACTTTCCAGATGGGAGGAAGCGATCAGTGGGGCAACATCACAGCTGGGACGGAACTGGTTCGTAAAATGCGAGGCAAAACAGTTCATGGTCTCACCTGGCCGCTGCTCACACGCAGCGACGGCAAGAAGTTTGGAAAGACCGAAGGGGGCACCATTTGGCTCAATTCAGATAGACTGCTCCCATACGACTTCTATCAATATCTCTACCGCACTCTCGACACCGATGTATGCAAGTTGATGCGCATATTGACCTTTGTGGAGCTGGAGGAGATTCGGGAGATCGAAAACCAGATGAAGGCAAAAGATTATATTCCAAATACGGCTCAAAAGCGACTAGCTCAGGAAGTCACCCGGATTGTTCATGGGAAGGCGGGTGTTGAGGAGGCAGAACGCATCACCGCAGCTGCAGCACCTGGAGCCAAAACGACTCTGGATACCAATACTCTCGAAGCGTTGGCTCTGGAGATTCCGAGCAAAACATTTCCTCATGCTGAAATAATCCAGATGGATGTCGTCGATCTATTTGTCAAAGCCGCTATGCTTTCGAGCAAATCCGAGGCTCGCCGTTTAATTACAAGCGGAGGCGCCTATCTTAACAATGAGAAGATCGGCGAAGAGAACTTGATCCTCAAAGATGACCATTTCATTGAGGGCCGATTTCTGCTTTTAGGAGTTGGAAAGAAGAAGAAAATGGTCATCCGTATAGAAAAATAAAAAAAATCCCTTGAACCGAAACTCGGGATAGCTATTATACGGTTATAACTCAAGGGCATTAGCCAGTTACGAACAAGAATAGGAGGCAATAGACTTATGGCAACAATGACTAAGAAAAAGTTGATCTCAACAATATCCCAAGATCAGGGAATCCATCCGAACCATGTACGCAATGTGGTTCAGAACTTTTTAGATGCAATGACCGCTGCGCTTGCAAAGGGAGATCGTCTAGAATTCCGTGATTTTGGTGTTCTTCAAGTCGTCGAAAGAAAGCCAAAAATTGGTCGCAACCCAAAAAACGCTTCTGTACCTATCCATATTCCTGCTAGAAGAGCTGTCAAGTTTACTCCCGGCAAGAAAATGCGTCGTCTTATCGAAAACTCGAAAAAACCGATAGCGTAAATCTCGTGCTGACAGATCAAACCCTCGAATCATTTCGAGGGTTTTTTTTCATCCAGACTCTTTTAGAAACTCTCCGTCAACCGCTTGACAGAGAGAGCGTTCAGAAATTAGAACACCTTCCGCTCTGGCAGGAGCATGAGCTTGCGCAAGCCCTTTTTGCCCTTCAGTGCAAAAGTGCCGGCCTGCCTGTTCCGGCCCTTCAACTCGATCAAAACCAAAGTGGGGCAATCCCTCTTTTTTGCCGCGGTGGTTTCCCATGGAGAGCCCTTCCCTATCCAAAAGAACATGCTGAGTTAGGACGAGCCCTCTCTCTTCTTGGTTATGAAGAAAGTGCTCGAAAAGTTGCTCAGTGGCAGAAAAACACCCTCGATCATCGAGGAAGACCTATCCACTCCCTCTTTCTCCAAGAAGGAGGGTGCGGATATCCAGAATTGGAAGCTGCCAACCGACAGCTTTTTGAAGCCGTAGGAGAAGAGCTATGCTTGGATGAGACTATTACTGATTCAGATTTTGGTCTCTTGGGAAAGAGAACTGAAGAGTCCACGATTCTTTCTGTCGCATCTGGCTGTAAAAGCGGTATGGGAGTCTTTCTCTGCCAAGATGGAGGCATCGTGAACTACGGCCCCCAACTCCTTCCAGTTGGAGAGTGCAGCGGATTTGGTATTGCTGGTCTACCCCAAAACCTTAAGCTCACCGATGAGACGCTCTCTTATCGCACCCGAGTTGCTGCTCCGAATGCACGACAAACTGGATTCTCTCATCTCAAAGATACCGGTTATAGTGGTTTCTGGCTTGAAGTGGATCAAAAAATCACTCCTGATATGCTTCAAACAAAGCTTGCTCTAGTTGGTTCCAATGAGCTCGACAAGGTCGCCTTGACCTTCTTTGGACGAGGGGATGCCTGCTACGTGGCTAAAAGCCACAAACTTATACCTCGCTCCCTAAACCGCTATCAAGGGCCCGCGCAACCCATTACCCTTGGGGATAAGGTCACCCTCGACCTCCAGGAGGGCGCTTCCAAGATGGAGATAATTCCCCTCGCGGGCGATGACAGCTTCTGGGGCGCCGACTTTCTTATCGCTTTCACCCTCACCGGCTTACCAGTCAATTTTTCTCTTGCTTTTATGAAATAAGGGCACTCGCTTGAGCTCAATGAGTCCTTCTGTTACAATTAAGTCATGAGGAAATCTAAGTATGCGGCTGCTCTCAGGACGCTAACTAAAAAACCGTTCTTTGTGACAAGTGAAGCTAATCTTCTGGGGATACCGTCTCGAATGTTAGTCTATTATTGCGAGAAGGGAATTTTAGAAAGAATAGGTCGGGGCATTTATAAGGCTGTAAATATTGATACGGGTTTGGATTTAGGTGTCGAAGGACTAGTGCTTACCGCTATGAGCATTCCTCGTGGAGTCGTTTGTTTAATCTCAGCTCTATGTTATTACGAATTGACTGATCAGATAATGAGAGAGTATTGGATAGCTATCCCGAATAAGGATAAAAGTCCGAAACGATCCCACGCTCGGATAGTCCGCATGCGAAATCTAATACTTGGACAGACCCAGGTCAAAATAGGAAAATTCAAACTCAAAATCTTTGATCAAGAGAGAACTATCGTCGATGCCTTCCGATATCTAAGCCATGAGATAGCTATCAAAGCTCTTCAAGAATATTTAAAACCAATCAAAGGACGCAAGCCTGATTTGCAAAAATTATCAGAATATGCAGAGGCCTTAAAAGTCAAAATAACTCCTTACATTTTGGCGTTAACGACATGACATCAGCTTTTGAGCAATCATTTAAAAACAAGCTTCAAACTATTGCCAGGGAGCGAAACCTTACTCCTGCTGAAGTGTGGCAGAATGTGATTCAAGAAAGATTTCTTGTAAGACTTTGCCATTCGCCTTACTGCAATAAGTTCATCTTGAAAGGGGGAGCTTTGTTGGCTAGATATGTCGATCTTGGAAGAGAAACCAAAGATTTAGATTTTTCAGTCAGACAATTACAATCAAATGTGAATCATTTGACTAAAGTTATCAAGCATATTATTTCTATCGATTTAGAAGATGGATTTCTATTTAAAAATGTGATCGTTGATCCTCTCGAACATTTTCATATGGAGTATGCAGGGATTCGAATTAGAATGGATGCCTGCTTAGGTAAGGCCCGTCTCCCTCTGTTTATTGACCTTGGTTTTGGAGATCTCGTCAAAGCAAAAGAAGAAAAAATTACTCTTCTTGCAAATTTGAAAGGGCCTCTGTTTGAAGAAGATGTTCATGTACATTGTTATCCGAGGGAATTTATTTTTGCTGAAAAACTGGAGACAGTCGTTTACAGAGGGCGAGAAAATAGCCGAATGAAAGACTATCATGACCTATATACTCTAGTTCACGAAGAACGACTCTTAAACAAGGAAGAGACAATAAAGGTAGTAGGGGCAGTTTTTAATCATCGACGAACACCGCTTATTTTACCCTTGATTTTTGACCCCCAGGCGCTTACATCATTACAAAATTACTGGCGTAGGTATCGTCAAGGGTCAGCTATTCTTGCTCGCCTACCTTCGCATATTCTCCAGGTCATAGAGGCGGTAAATATGTGGTTGGGTTACGAATAATTTTTTAGTGCAGCATTATCCCCCTCGCTTCCCCGTCAATTAAATTTTTAATTTTGCGCAATTTGTAAAGCACCCGCTTTAATTATGTCAGCCTGTTGTTGTTTATGTTGTTTATTGTTATAATAGTAAACTATCTATTAATAGCTTTTAATATCGGAGGATAAAATGGCACCTGTATTAAGATCTTCAGGTTTATATCCTGATGTACAACAAACAATACTCGCAGTGGAGCAATTTCATAGCTCGGCTGCAGGATCTGTTCTTACTCCAGCGGCTCGGCGTGTAGTAGAGGGAGTGAGTAGAGAAGTAGAGCGCCAATTGCTAGTCCCATCGTCAGAATTGCCAAAGATCGACGTTAATGCGGCCAAAAAGTGGCAAGAGGGTTGTGAGATTAAACATGTCAACAAACAGAAGCAAATCGCGATTGCGATAATGGTGATAGGTACGATCGCATTAATTGTCTGCATCGCCTTAGCCGTTCATTACCACTCGGGTATTACGAGAATGCCTATTACTCGCATCTGTGAAGAGACGCTGGAAATATATAAAAGCTCTAGGTTGATAGTGCCAGCCGGATTTGTTTTTAGTTACTTGGGAGCTGTGTGTTTCGGCTTTTCAACCATAGGCGCTGGTGCATTCTATGCCGATTTAAGAGAAATGAATAAGGACATAACAAGCTTGAGCTCCGAATTTATATCTAAGAACTTAAAGAAGTCACTTCATGAGGTTCATCGAAATTTGTACAGAAGAAATCAGGGAGGGGATATTTTGCTTACTCCACCTAGAACTATTGGTCCTATCGTAAGAACGGGGAAATACCTCTCGACAACGGAAGCTGCACAGTTGAGCGCTTTGCTGAAGGAGTACAGCAAGCTTTCAGAGACAGAGGCGGAAGAAGCCAAAGCGTCTCTCGAAAAGCAATGGAGAGTTTTACAGGGCCAGATCATGCTGCGAAATAGCCCTGAATTGACTGAAATAGATCCAAATAGTAATTAGGGCGTAACCGTCTTGATTAAAATCTCTTTTCGCACTACCCTGAGACTTACTCTCAAGAGGTGTGCCCATGTCTATACGTCGCGTTTTAATCGCTATTGCTCTGATCGTTTTGGCTGTTCTGACCATCTATAATTGGCCAAAAGAGCAGTCGGATCAACAACCTGAAAAAGTAGAGATTACTTTTGCAGAGGAAGAGGTTGCCGAAGTGGTTTCTGAAATAGTTCATGAAGATAGAGCGGTGGCTATTGCTGAAGAGTCTACTATAGAGGGCTTCCAGCCGGTCTCGAATGAGAGCGATCTACCTGCAGAAGTCAATCGTATGAGCCGGCTTTTTGATCCCTATCCTCCGCTCCTTCCGATTGTTGAGACGGTCACCTATCAAAGCAACGTCTCCTGGGTGACAGGTCGTTTGGCATACTTGGGCGATTATGCGGCTCACTATCATACTCCAAAACACTTTATCTCTCGCAGCTTGCGTGGGACTGGCAGCTACCTCTCTGAGACGGTCTCAAAAGGAGATCGATTTAATGTCTTTCGCAAAGACAAGGAGATCGAATTTCACACTGTTGTCGACCTTTCAAGACGTAAACTCTGGCTCTATTACTACGATAGTGGAGAAGATGAAAGAGTGTTGCTGAAGAGCTGCCCGGTTGCTGTGGGCCGATTGGACTCTAGACGTCCTTCTGGTTGCCTGACCCCTACAGGTGTTTTTTCGATTGGCCAGGAGGGGGCGGTCTATAAAGAAGGGGTGATGGGCAACTTCAAGAATGAACCTCGTGAAATGGTCACTGTCTTTGGGGTGCGCTGGATACCTCTAGATCGTGAGATAGCTAACTGCACCGGCTCATGCAGAGGGCTGGGTCTTCATGGTGTTCCATGGCATAAAAATCCTGAGACAGGCGAATATGTCGAAGATAAGGAGTGCCTTGGCAATTATGTAAGCGCGGGATGTATCCGTCTCCCCTCGGTGGATATCGAAGAGATCTATGCTGTGATTCTTTCAAAAACTTCCTACGTGCATATCGTCAAGGACTTCCAAGAGGCCAATTTGCCTGGAAAGGAGAGAATATTCTAATCTTGTTTTTTATCTTGTAAAAGTATATAATATTAGTTTTTTGAACTACTGTAAGATATATTATGGAAGTTTTGCCGCACGAAAAGCAAATCATTGAGTTTGAGAAGACGATCTCTCAGTTCAAGAAGCAAAACAAAGAAAATTCGCTTCTCTCAGTCGATGAACTCCTTCGGCTGGAGAAAAAGCTTGATAAGCTAAAAGGCAAGGTCTATGCCTCGCTATCGGCTTGGGATCGGGTGCTGATCTGCCGTCACCCGGAGCGACCTCGTTCTATCGACTATATTAAAAATATGTGTGATGAGTTTGTCGAACTCTTTGGCGACCGTACCTACGGTGACGACCATGCAGTTGTAGGAGGGTTAGCTAAAATCGATGGGCGTAAGTTTGTGCTTATTGGGCAAGAGAAGGGGTGTGATACGGAGAGCAGACTTCACCGAAATTTTGGGATGTTGCATCCGGAGGGTTTTCGGAAGGCTCTTCGTCTGGCGCAATTGGGGGAGAAGTTCTCTCTGCCAGTGGTCTGCCTTCTCGACACTCCTGGCGCCTATCCGGGGCTTTCGGCCGAAGAGAGAGGCCAGGGCTGGGCGATCGCGCTAAATCTACGCGAGTTTTCTCGCCTTAAGACCCCGATTATTGTTACAGTGATTGGCGAAGGGTGTTCGGGAGGAGCGCTCGGCATGGGAATCGGCGACGTAATCGGGATGTTGGAGCATGCCTATTATTCGGTGATTTCACCGGAAGGGTGCGCCTCAATATTGTGGAAGGATGCGAGCAGGAACTGCGAGGCAGCTGCCAATCTTAAGATGCATGCGGAAGATCTAATTGGCTTTGATGTGATCGATACGATAATTGAGGAGCCTTTAGGTGGTGCGCATCATGATCCTGATGAAGTTTATCGCAATGTTAAAAGCTTTATCTTGGAAAACTGGGAAATATTAAAAGTTTTTCCTCCAGAAATTCTACTTAAACGACGTTATCAGAAATTTCGAAAAATAGGACGATACGCTAGTGAAACTTCTACTGAAAGCAGCTCTACTAAATAAAAAACACTATGTTTTATTGATTTTCACTATGTTTGCGATGTTTACGCTCACCGTGGGCTCGCAAATGGAGATATTTTCTCTGGGAGTGATTGCAAAAACGGGGCCTGATTTTTTCACCCTTTTTGGCCCTAAGGATGGCACGCAGGTCGATGAGCTCTCTTTAACTGAAGTTAAGACGCAATGGCCAGAGATCTCACATAATGACAAGGGGATTCTTACCCGAGATGAAGCCAATAGCTATCTCATGGAAAAACGGGGGGCCAATCTCGTCCAACGCATCTCTTGTTTCCTAGACAAGCACTTCAAAGTTTCAAGCAACCTCCCGCGATTAGCTTTTATCCTCGTTTTTGTCGCCTGTTTTAAGGCGGCCTCACTCTTTGTCTATCGCTATTTTACCTCGATAATCTCAATCCGTGTCAGTCGCGATCTGCGTCAGAGGTATTTTGAGCATATTCAATCGCTCCCAATGAGTTTTTACCATGAGCACAACATAGGAACTCTCTCTTCGCGAGTGGTGGGCGACGCTGGGGTAGTTGCTGGAGCGATCAACGCGATGTTGATCAACTATATCCAGACTCCCTTTGCCGTGGTCTCCACGCTCCTTGCCTGTTTTTATATCTCATGGAAGCTCTCCATGATCATTTTTGTGGGCTTTCCGTTAGTTCTTTTCCCGGTTATTTTCATTGCAAAGAAGATCAAGATGATTGCCAAGCAGATGCAGCGCAATCAAGAGGGATTTGCCTCGGTTCTCATCGACTTTTTGGCTGGGATCCAGACGGTCAAAATCTTCGCTATGGAAGAATTTTCGCTAAAAAAATACTGCGAACAAAATGATAGAATGGCCAAGCTCGAGGAGAGAAGTGCCCGTTATGGACTAGCCTCAAGGCCGATTTTACATACGGTTTCTTCGCTCTTTTTTGCCGCTGTAATTCTCTCTGGTATCTATGTCTTCCACATGGGCCCAGCTGAACTCCTAGTTTTCTGTGGCCTTCTCTATATTTTCTACGAGCCAATCAAGAAATTTGCTGAGGAAAACAACCAAATCCAACGAGGGGTTGCTGCAGCAGAGAGAATGTATGAGGTGCTAGATCTCACTTCCTCCATCCAAGATGCCCCCGATGCCATTGAATTTGTAGAGTTTAAGAAAGCTCTAGAGTTTCGAAATGTCACCTTTCGCTACCAAGATGAGGTTATTCTTCGCGATTTGAGTTTTTCTGTGAAAAAAGGGGAGACGGTGGCTATTGTTGGTCCAACGGGAGCGGGTAAGTCTACCATTGTTCAGCTGATTCCTCGGCTTTATGACGTTGAAGAGGGAGATATTTTGATCGATGGCCGATCTATCAAAGCTTATACCCAGCGTTCCTTGCGCGAGCAGATCGCCTTTGTCCCTCAGAAGCCCTTTCTCTTTTTGGATACGATTAAAGAGAATATCTCTTTTGGGCGTCCTTTTACCGAAGAAGAGGTGATCGCGGCAGCCCGACAGGCCCATGCTGAGGAGTTTATCACCCAACTTCCTAAAAAGTACGATACGATGCTAGCGGAGTCTGGAAAAAATCTCTCAGGCGGTCAGCAACAACGGCTGGCTATTGCTCGGGCTTTGGTCAAGAAGGCTCCGATTTTGGTCATGGATGAGGCAACCTCCTCCTTGGATGCCGTGAGTGAGGGGAAAGTGAAGGATGCGATCTGTAGTCTTCATGGATTGATTACCCAGATTATCATTGCTCATCGCTTCTCTACCATTGAGCATGCTGATAAGATCATCTACCTTGAGAAGGGACGTAAGGTCGCCGAAGGCACCAAAGAAAAGCTCCTAGAGATCTGTCCTAATTTCCGAAGGATGTGGGAGATGATGTACAACCTCGAAAAAACCGAGAAGCAGTCCGTCTAGATCTTCGTTCGAAAAATTTGTTTTAATAAATTAATCATTTCTTCATAAGTGGGCGTTAATCGGAGGCCCCATGAGGAAATTTCTATTTCTTTGTTTACTTTGCACGATTGTTTTTGCTGAAGATGATCTTTTTGACATAGAAGCCAAAAAACAGATTTCCCGGTCTGTCATACTCGATCCTACAAGACTAGGCTCCTACGCCCCTGGCGAGCAAGAGGCCCTTCCCGATTTTCTTCCCAAAGTCAACGTTGTCACCGGAGACTACATCGATGACGAACAAGACCTCATTGTGGCAGGTGCCGAGCCGCTTTCCGTCACCCGTTTTTACAGCTCAT
>JAAKFT010000021.1 GCA_011064935.1 Chlamydiota bacterium
CGCTTGTGGAAGAACCGTGATTTGATAGACATCGGGATACTCTTCGCCCCAACGCAGCCCTTCTTCTAGAGCGTGACAGACAAATCTTTTGCCCGAGAGTCCAAACCCAAGAAATGAGCCTGTATCTTTTTTAACCACGCGATACGCCCCTCTAGCCTCAAGAAGCACGGAGTTCGTATCTTTGGCAAGAAGGACCTTTATGACGGGCCCCTCTGAAAGATCTGCAGGCCTTCTCTCTGCAAAGAGAGAGCACGTGAGCAGAAGACAAGATAATGTGATAAATGAAACTACTTTCATAGTGATTCTCCAGTAATTAAAATAATGATTGTTGATCTGATTTTTTCTTTCCCTTTCCAAGATGTTCATAGGCTAAAGAGGTGGCCACGCGCCCACGAGAAGTGCGTTTGATAAAGCCTACTAAAATCAAGAAGGGCTCATAGACCTCTTCTATCGTTTGACTCTCCTCGCCAATGGCTACAGCTAAGGTATTGAGACCTACGGGACCTCCATCATAGTGGTCGATCATCACGGAGAGGATTTTTTTATCCATCTCATCAAGCCCCTTCTCATCGATAGCTAACATCTGAAGAGCTTTATCTACCACCGATTTATTTACCCGGTTTCCAGCTCTCATTTGCGCATAATCTCTCACCCAGCGTAGCAGATTGTTAGCCACTCGTGGAGTACCACGCGCCCTTTTGGAAATCTCAGCAAGCCCCTCATCATCGATTGCGAGATTTAAGATCTTGCTCGACCTAAAGAGAATTTTCTGGAGCACTTGGGGCAAATAATAATCTAGGCGACAGCTAAAACCAAATCGAGAACGCATAGGCGCTGTCAAGAGTCCAACTCTTGTCGTCGCTCCTATGAGCGTAAATTTATTGAGGTTGATCTGCACAGAACGAGCGCTGGGTCCGCTATCAATCATCAGATCGAGCACAAAATCTTCCATCGCAGGGTAGAGATACTCCTCAACCGTTCGATTCATCCGATGGATTTCGTCAATAAAAAGGACATCACCGGTGTTGAGATTGGTCAAAATCCCGGCAAAATCGCTCGGTTTTTCAATTAGCGGCCCAGAAGTAGTGACGATAGAGGAGCCCATTGTTTTTGCGATGATATTGGCAAGCGTTGTCTTTCCAAGACCCGGAGGACCCGAAAGCAAACAGTGGCCCAAAGTTTCGTTGCGTTGCTTCGCCGCCCCAATAAAGACGTCCAATCGTTCGCGCACCTTTTCTTGACCGTAGAACTCATCCATGGACTGCGGACGCAAGGGAACCTCAAAATGGGTATCCTCTTTTGCCAAAGTTGATTCTATAAAACTCTCTTTCACTGCAGAAAATCCTAGCAAAAAAGGAATTCGATGGCTATAGGTATTGGCAAAAGGAGTAAGAAATGGCTATTAGAGAAGACGAATGGATCCGCAAAATGTCAGTTGAATCAAAAATGATCGAACCTTTTGTTTCATCTCAGGTTCGATGTGGAGAGGATGGGGAAAAACTGGTAAGTTATGGATTGTCGAGTTATGGCTACGACTTGCGCATCGCCGATGAATTCAAAGTCTTTACCAATGTCTACAACTCCATAGTCGACCCCAAAAATTTCAATGAGGATTCCTTTGTCGACATTCAAGCCAAAGAGTGCATCATCCCTCCCAACTCTTTCGCCCTCGCCCGAAGCATTGAATACTTTCGTATCCCCCGCAATATTTTAACGATCTGTGTAGGCAAATCTACCTATGCTAGGTGTGGCATTATCGTCAATGTCACTCCATTCGAACCGGAGTGGGAAGGCCATGTGACTATAGAAATATCCAACACTACCCCCCTGCCAGCCAAAGTTTACGCCAACGAGGGGATAGCACAGGTCATCTTTTTTGAGGCTGCCCAAGAGTGCTCTCTCTCCTATGCAGATAGAAATGGAAAATATCAAAAACAGCGAGGGATCACCGTTCCCGTAGTCTAACTGTATGCATAAGAAACGTTCGCGACTTTTTGAAGAGCTGATCTTAAAATCGTGGTGGACCATTGTTTTTTTTCTCATCACCCTTTTTGCTTTTGATCAAGCAAGTGCGCGACGATCTCGTGAAGAGATACTCCTTCGCGACAAAGTAGCCTCTCTCACGCAAAAAAAACATGAAGCCATTGAACTACAAGATGAGCTAGAGCAAATAATCGCCAGCCAAAATGACCCAGCGTGGATTGAACTGGTATTAATGAAAGAGCTAGGACTCGTGCCTGAAGGCAACACAAAGATTCTAATTATTACTCCCCAAGCCACTGGCAGACAGCCAACTCGCAGCGAAAACTATTGACCTAAACTTCGGGTTATTGAGTTGGACAAGCAAGAACGTCAAAGACAATCAAACGGTTAGGAGCAATATCTAGCTTGCCCAAACCAAAGGCTAAATCTGGATGCACATAGATCGTACGTTCCTCTCCAACTCTCATCCCTTGAACTCCCCTAAGAAATCCGGGAACAACGGCTTCTAAATCTACTTGAAGGGGCTCCCCCTTATCCTCATATGTTGAGTAAATAAGATGTAGCTCTCCCTCTTTCCATTCACTCATCTTAAAATGAAGCCAAGGCTGACCTTGAACCTCCAGTCCATTCCCCTCCTGTTTAACAAGATAAAAGAGCTTTGAGCTTTCATCTTCAACAAGACTGGGTTGATTCGTCACGAGAGCCTTCAAATAACTTTCTGCTTCTTGCAGATTGTATGCCGTTTGCTTTTCAACAATTGATTTCTGCATGCGTTTGATTAAAGGAACAAGCTCTTCTTTTCCCTGAACAAAGTCTCCTGCTATTCCTGCTTTCATACCCTCTGCAAGCTTTTCAAACTTAATAGGGAAACCATAAGAATTCTTGGCATGATCTCTTCCAATCAAATAGCCCATATAGAAGGAGAGCTGTTCGAGTTCTTGGTCAAGAAAAGGGGTGGGCCTCCCTTCGGGGTACAGATTGGACGCAAAAAGAATTAAAATGATAACTAGAAATCGATTCAGCATAAGACTATCCCTATTTTAGATATTGCTCTAAAAAACCTCTTAAGAAGGATTTTGTTTTAAATGACTCTCTAGCCACGTGCATGGCATGACCATATTCCTTTTTTAAAGTGTCTGTTTCTTCCGCGTTTTTGATACAGAAGAAATTTGGGGGGAGGATATCAACTATTAATTCTTGCAACGGCGGATGAAAAAAGCTCCCCATCTGCTGGTTCTTTTTCAATTCTTCATAAGGATCTTCCGCATCCTCAACATGAAAACAAGGAAGCTGATGCCACAAAGTCCCTTTTCGGCAAAGTCTATGTGCTCGCAGTGTTAATCCAAGCCGAACCTCATTTGGAAGTTTGTCATGGACATTAGATGGAGATAAAGGATGGAGACTTTTTCTTAATATTTGAGTTGTGACGGACTCATCACGATAGGCACATAAACTCGCTTCTCTGCCATACCCCAAAACTAAACCTACCAATCCCTCATGATCGTTTAAAACTTCGCCGAAAGTTACCTGCCCTTCTTCATAATCATGAAATATCTTTTCGGCAGTAATCTGAGAGCCTAATGCCTGTTGGAAAATGTCGCGATTCGCATCAAACATTTTCTCAAATACACCCCTATTGATGAGAATAATGAATTCGTACCCCCCCTTAGAAGGGATTTTGGCAAAAATGAAGTTTTTTGAAGGAAACAATGCCCGATATTTAACCCAGGTTTTCCATCCCTCTTCCATATAAAAATGGTAGAGAGGACATGCCATGCAATGAGAAGATAGTTTCCATGGATCATCATGGAATTCCTGAAAAGTCATGGGTTTGTTACCAAACAGGGTACATGCAAAGTAGTCTCCTGTCATCATATGATGAAATAATGTTTCTAATTTCTGTTGATCTTCAACAGGAATTTTGGATAGCTGTTCTTCCAAAGAGATTATTTTCTGATCTGGCGAATAACAACTTGATAAGATGAATAAAATAAACAGAACGATAAATTTCATCTAGAAATGCTTACAAAAAGGCGAGTGTTCAGATAATTTACTAAAAAGCTAGGCCAGCATCTTATCTCATATGCTGGCCTTTTTCAAGAAATTAAGAAGGTTGATGGGGACAATCCTCTCCTACTGGGTGGTTCTCACGAGGACACCGACGACACTGGTCGCACGCCTCAGGGCTTTTGATGGCACTAGCCTCAGTATTCACTTGATCACACTCCCTGGATTCAGTGCCGTACACAACTGCTGTAGAACAGCATATAAAAACGAATAATGACTGAATAAATTTCATATTTCTACCATTGGTTGATTTAGCTACTAGAAGTAGCTGAATCACAATAAAGTAAATTTTTCTTTTCACACAATTGAAAAGTTCTTCGCTCAAAGCGCTCACCTCTCTAGCGGGCCCGAAGACGAGTTACACTCTCAACAAGAATAGATAATGCCTGGTCGAGCTCCTCTTGTGTGGTATACCTACCCAAAGAGAAGCGGATGGAAGAACGGGCAGCTTCACGAGAAAGTCCCATATTCAAAAGAACGCGGGAAGGCTCTAGTCCTCCGGAAGAACAAGCCGAGCCGTGACTCACAGCAACACCCGCAAGATCGAGTGTCATCAGAAGTGTTTCGCCGTCTACACCCTGGAAGATGACGCTGGAGGTATTGCAGATTCGGCTCTCTTTTTGGCCTAGGATAGTCACATTATCGATAGTATCCATGACACACTTTTCAAAGTAATCTCGCAGCTTTTTTATCCGAGAAATCTCCTCATAAGAAAATAGCGAAAGCGCATGGGATAAACCAACAATTCCTGGAAGGTTTTCAGTTCCGCCCCTTCTTCCTTGCTGTTGTGGCCCACCAACAATTAATGGCTCGAATTTCACCTTCTTGCGAACAACAGCCAACCCAGCACCAAGTGGCCCATAGATCTTGTGGCCGGTAAAACAGATCGCAGAGACTCCTTTGGGTAAAATCAAAGGCGCTTTACCCAAGAATGCTACGCCATCGACAACCAAAGCCACCCCGACTTCTTCAGCAAGAGAAGCAATCGCTTCGATGTCGCTTATTATCCCCGTCTCATTATTCGCAGCCATCAACGCAATTAATGATGTATCAGGGCGTAGAGCTTCTTCAATTTGACGTGGTGAGATCGATCCGCAGTTAGGCAGCGGATCGAGATAAGTCACAGAGATCCCTTTTTTTTCTAACCGTTGCATCGGTTGCAAAACCGCCACATGCTCAAGAGAAGAGGTAATCACATGTCCGCGTGAACCCAACCCGTTGATGAGCATATTGAGCGCCTCAGTAGCTCCCGAAGTAAAAATCAACTCCTCACCACTCACATCAAAGAAAGAGGCGATCTCTTTTGTAGCCTGAGCCAGTAGCGCTTTTGCCTTCTGCCCATATCGATGGATACTTGAGGGATTGGCAGGAGGCCCCGAAAGAAGAGGGAGCACTCTCTCAAAGACACGGGAATCCAAGGCAGTGGTGGCATTATTATCGAGATAGATCAAAGTCAGCTCCGAGATATTTTGACTAAAAGAACGGTAATATTGTCGCCTCCTCCGTGCTTTTTGGCAAGGTCTACGAGCAGATACCCTCCTCTCTCGAGAGTTTCTTCGCCTACCAATATGCCCCGAATCTCCTGGTCAGACACATAATTGGTTAACCCATCGGTACAGAGGAGAAAGAGGTCGTTCTCCTCAACTGGAAGAGTCGTAATGGAAGGCTCTACCGTCGACTTTGTTCCAAGCGCTTTGGTCAAAACATGTTTATATGGAAAGTGCTTTGCCTCCTCAGGTTTCATGATATCGAGAGACATCAGCTCCCCAAAGAGAGAGTGATCTTTTGTCAGCTGCTTTAGCGCCCCCTCTCGCAAAAGATAGATCCGACTATCCCCCACATGGCCCAACACAGCCTCCTCATTCTTAAAGTAAAGACAGCAGATAGTGGTACCCATTCCACGTAGAGTAGGATCGCCTTGACCTTTCTGATAAATCCACGCATTGGTCTTTTGAATCGTACGGGCCATTTCTCCTTTCTCTAAATCATGAAAAGATTCGCCCAAATAACTCACCGCTTCTTGAGAAGCGACCTGCCCTCCAACTTGTCCACCCACCCCATCGGCAACCATAAACAACCCCATCTTAGGGATTGCCTTCCACGCATCTTCATTGTTTTCTCTAACATGTCCGATATCAGACATACCGAAACAGTCGACCTTTAACGTTGTCTTCAACACGAGTTACATCCTTTATTCAGGTGTACATTCGCCAAAGTATACGTACGACAATCGTTCTTTGCTAATGGATTTTCTTGTTCTTTACCAGACAAACACAACTACATCAACCTGGTTTTCAAAAGTTTGAGGATTCACAAGAACTCAAAAATACTTCGTAAATAATGAAGAAATAAAAAAATAAACAGGAATAATTGCTGTAAAGAGACAAATTTGCTATGGTGCTGATTAACAAGCTATGGTGCATACAGTGCCTTCGCAGAAGTTGCTCCCACACTGCTATCTGGTTGCGGTGTGAGGGCATTTTCTTAAAGTCGTAACTAGGTGGAGAGTCACTCTCGATGTTAAGGTTACGTAGCAAAAACGAAGACGCGACCAGCACTAAAATAGTTCATTAAGAATTTATAGATAACCAGAATTTATATTGAGGTGAGTATGAAAAAACTCTTCATGACAATGATAAGCGTTCTGGCGTGTGGAGCAGCATTTGCGCTTCCTGTCGGAAACCCATCCGATGCTAGCTTGCTATGCGACGGTGTAATTTGGGAAGGACATTGTGGCGATCCATGTGATCCTTGCTTAACTATGTGTGATTCATGGAGTATTCGTGTCGGTTTTTATGGAGATTATGTTTTTAATCGCCATTTGGAAGTTGATAATGACAACAACGGCCAAAACTACGACATTGAACACACAGAGATCTACACAAATGCGGGATTGATTGCCTTCAATTTGTGGGATCGTTTCGATATCTTTGCAACGCTTGGAGCTTCCACGCTTTACATCGATACGAATGCTAGGGCCTTTTTGGGAACCCCAGGACAGCGTTTCGAGTTAGAAACCGAAACTGATTTCTCCTGGAGCATAGGTGCTCGTGCAACGATTTGGGAGTGCGGCTGCACTTCATTTGGAATAGAAGGTCAGTACTTCTACACCAAACCCGATATCAAGCGTATCACAACTGCTGCGACCTATTCTGCATACGTTGATGATCAGTTTGATGCGAAATATCGCGAATGGCAGATTGGTATCGGTGTTTCACATCGTATCAACTTGCTTGTGCCCTATGTTGCAGTCAAGTGGGCAGGCGCTAAACTTGACCTAGATGATGCAGTTATTAGCTCCCCAAGTATTACTCTTTGGGACGCGGAGTCCAAAAAAGTATGGGGCTTTGCTGTAGGTGTTTCCCTAGTTGATTGTGAGAAAGTAAGTCTAACCGTAGAAGGACGCTTTGCCGACGAAAAAGCTGTTCATGTCAACGGACAGATCCGCTTCTAGTTTTGCTCCAGTAGCAGAACAAAACGCATTTGAGCGCATCTTAGGATGCGCTCTTTTTTTTGGCATGTCCCAAACTTGGAATTCTTTTGCGACATGCTTTTTTATTCTTTGCATAAAATCGAAAAATGCGTTATCAATAGGATAATTTTAACAGTTGGCTAATCCTCGGGTAGGCCAGCAAGATTTAAACTCAATCGAGGTAAGAGATGAAAAGACTCATTGCATTAGGATTAACACTATTAACCTGTGGTGCAGCATATGCTCTGCCACTAGGTAACCCTTCTGAGGCAAGTTTGATGTGCGACGGACTCTTCTGTGAAGGACGCTGCGCTGATTTTTGCGATCCTTGTGTGGATTGGTGCGACGCACTAAGCTTCCGCATGGGATTCTACGGAGATTATGTCTTCAACCGGCATATGGAAATCGATAACAATCACAATAAAGGCAACGATATCGAACATTTCGAAATCTACACCAATGCTGGCTACCTTGCCTTCAATGCTTGGGATAGAATCGATATCTTCGCAACATTGGGCGCTTCAAATATCCGTTTGGAGACCAACTCTGTATCCCTCGCCGGTTACGGTTCAGGTGCTATTGCAGGAGATAGATTTGTCCTTGAGACTGAGACCCATTTCTCATGGAGTGTTGGCGCTCGCGGAACTCTTTATGAGTGCGGCTGCTGCTCGTTTGGTATTGAAGGACAATATTTCTACACCAAACCCGATATTACACGTATGACTTCACGAGCTATAGACAGTGTCTATCCAGATAATTTAGATATGAAATACCACGAATGGCAAGTAGGTATTGGTATCTCCTATCGTATCTGGAACCTTGTTCCCTATTTTGGAGCTAAATGGTCAGGTGCACACGCCGAAATGGGCGATGCTGTTGTAGTTGTTTCGTCTGTCACCCCTGTATTTAATACTCTACTATCCGATTTGGAGAATAGATTTAATGGTGGCTACGTCCTCGGGGTCTCCCTCGTGGATTGCGAGAAGGCTAGTCTGACTGTTGAAGCCCGCTTCCCTGACGAAAAAGCGGTCTACGTCAACGGACAGTTCCGCTTCTAGTTCATTCCTCCACAGGAATAGCTTAAAGAGCGCAGAAAATCTGCGCTCTTTTTTTTGCCCTAAAAAAGTTGTTAGGTTATACGTAAGCAAATTCTACAGCGGAGTCAAAGATGAAGAGATTGATTGTATTAGGATTAGCGCTATTGGCCAGCGGTGTTGCCTATGCTCTGCCACTAGGTAACCCTTCTGAGGCAAGTCTAATGCATGATGGAGTCTTCTATGAGCCACGCTGTGTTGATTTTTGCGACCCTTACGCCGATTGGAGTGACGCCATTTTCTTCCGTTTAGGTTTCTATGGTGACTATGTGCTCAATCGCAATCTCGAAGTGTATACTGGCATCCATAAAGGTAAGTCTATCGAACAATTTGAACTCACCACCAATGCGGGTGAATTCACCATTAGCGCATGTGATAGAGTAGATCTCTTCGTCGTTCTCGGCACTACGAATATAGATCTCACGACCAATGCTGCTAGTTTGGCTGGAGCCGGATCTGGGGCGATAAATGGCGACCGGCTCCACCTCGAAAGCGAAACCAGATTATCTTTGAGCTTTGGAGGGCGTGCCACCCTCTTTCAAAGCGGTTGCTGCTCGTTTGGCATCGAAGGGCAGTATTTTTACACCAAGCCAGATATTCGACGCATCACGGCTCGTGAAACAGTGAGCGTCAACCCGGCTGGCAATATTCAAATGAAATATTCGGAGTGGCAAATAGGTTTCGGGGTCTCCTACAGAATATGGAATCTGGTCCCCTACTTTGGTGGTAAATGGTCTTCGGCTGACGTAGACCTAAACCACGCCTTTATTAACGTCTCGTCAGATGCGCCGGTCGTCAACGTGATCTTAGATAATTTCAAGAACAGATTTAATGGCGGCTATGTCATCGGTGTTTCGCTTGTGAATTGCGAGAAGGCCACCCTTACTTTTGAAACACGCTATCCTGACGAAAAGGCCTTCTTCTTCAATGTGCAATTCCGCCTTTAGAACGCACCACTATTGGGTAAATAGAAGTCCGATAATCGTGATGCCATTGAAGGTCAGGTGAAGTCCCACAGGCGCCCAAATAGTCCGCTGTCTCTCATAGATGAATCCAAGATAGCAGGAGAGGACAAAGAGCGAAAGAATCAGCTCGAAATTTCCAGTCTTTTGACTGGGCGCAAAATGAACACAAGCAAAAAGTAGACTGGTAATCGCAACCGACCATCCCCTACCCACGAACCGTTTCAACCAAGTTTGAAAGAACCCTCTAAATAGCAGCTCTTCCATAAAAGGGACTATGAGAACCACGGAGAGGGCTAAACACGCAAAGAGAAAAGGCTCATCGAGAAACTTTAAAAGCTGCTTCACAGCAAGTTGTTCGATCCCCCTCACACCCCATAGTTGGAATGAAACAAAGCCAGCAAGGAGGGAGGTTGTGACCACGATAGGATAGCTCACTAGCCAAGTCATGGCCCCGAATCCAATATCCTTGAAAGCCGTGGAGAGATATTGCTTACGTTTTCCTCCCCAGAAGACCTCAAGAGCATCCTCTTTTTTAAGACACTTACAGTAGAAGAGAAGGGCCACAAGTAGAATAAAAAATGCGGTGACCTGTATCCAGCCAAGCCATACTTTTGAGAAGCTACTTATCGCTATGATAGAACCTGTCTTAAAGTAGGCTAATGCGAGAGCAAAAAGTGGTAAGAGAAGATAAGAGATCAACAGAAAAGTAGCGAATACCCCAACTGTCTGCCAAAGCGGTAGTGGATGGGGCGATTTCTTGGGTGGAAGACGGTAGAAGCCACCTCGTTTTGCCACCCAAGTGACAACAAGGCTCATTAGCAGAGTGAAAAAAAACGCCCCTCCAAGGTGCTCTGCATCCGGAAGAGGCGATGGAAGTTGAGGGGAGCTCATCCTTTGCGAGCTACAACATAGCCCTCTACACGGCTGACAATCTCGCGAACCACTTTGCTATGCGCCAAGCCGAGGGGTGTTCGATCAAAAGCTTCTGTACCCCAGTGAGCTTTTGTGTAGTCGGTTTTTAGGTAGGGGCGGCTGACCATATGATCCTGGTTAATAATTTCTTGCAGGATAACTTGAGGCTCGCCTTTTCGAACATCGATCACTCTAATGCGCATTGCGACCGATAACACGGATCCAACTTCTTCCAAAAAGGGGCGATTACTATCTAGCCCGTATGAAGTCTCATGTTGATCGATGAGTTCAGCAACAACGACAAACTCCGCAGCACCTAAGTTCTCTCGAGCATTTTTAGGCAGCCCTGATGGATCAGGTGTATTGAGTTCCTGGGCTGTCACGACAGATCCCCCATCACGAAGCAGATAGAGCTTTGGGGAATCAAAGATTCTTTTCCGTATCTCTTCGGTAAGTTCAAGGGCTACATCCCATGTGGGAGTATCCGCGTCTGAGCTATTGATGACTGGCATCACCGCCACTATTGGTTTCGTCCGTCCACTTCGTTGATAAAGAGTGGTATCACGATAGTTGTTGGCGCATCCACTACACAGGATAGCAGCAGCTGCAAGCAAGATGATTATACGACCCATATTCTCTCTCCATTGGGTTGCTGTAAGTGTTCTGAACACTCACAGGTTGCTTAATTTAATAAGAGGTGATTATATGAAGTGAGGTATATTCAAAACAAGGACGATGGCTAATCTAGCAGGAATTATTCACCCCACCGCCTTCCAAATCACCGAACTTATCGGCACGATGTCTCGTGCCTTTAGTCATACCACTCCCTTTCAGTTTTTTCGATACAAAAATCTCGAACTCGGCGTTTGGGATGAATCGTTTGTCACAAATGAACACAAAACCATTTGGGTGATGGTCGATGGAACCATCTTAAATGCTGGTGAGCTTAGAGCCGAACTCAAAAAACTAGGGTTTTCCTTTACAACTGAGAACGACAACGAACTGATCCTTCGCGCTTATGAAGCTTGGAAAGAGAGTTTTATGTCACGTCTCAACGGCGATTTTGTGATCATTCTCTTTGATGAAGAACACGAGCGGCTCTATATTATAAGAGATCGAATTGGGAAGAAAAACCTCTATTGGACAATGAAGGGAGAGTACTTTCTCTTTTCTACAGAAATAAAAGGATTGCTCGCTACCGAGATGGTACCTCAAACCCCTTCAACAGTAGGACTCGGGAGTTACCTCTACTTTGGATACATTCCCCAAGATATTACTCCAATCAAAGAGGTCAATAAGCTCCTCCCTGGATACTATCTCAGGATCAATCTAAGCAGACAATTTTCAATCGAACAGTATTGGTCGCTCAGCCACCATTTTGAAACTAAAGAGTCGCTAACCAAAGAAGAGGCTTACCAGCGGTTTGGTGAACTTTTTGAAGAGGGCGTACGGACGGCTCTACCCAAAAATGGGATTATCGCTACATTGGGTTCGGATAATTTAGGATCTACAGCACTCAACTGGCAGGTGAACAAGATAGCCGGTAGCAATACCCTGCGCTCTTATCAGGCTAGTTTTGAAAACATGCAACCTGAAGAGCTTCTTGCTGACCTCGTAGAAATGGTCTGGCATCTCGATACACCTATCGCTGATCCATATATTTTGCAGACATGGCATCTCGCAAAAATGGCTAGCCGGGAGACAAAGTACGTCCTTGCCGATCTTGGATGGCAGGAGATGTTAGCTGGTCATCGGCGCTATTTTCAGACCAATCCCATCGTCTCCCCTCCCCTGGCCCATAGATTGGCAGCGCTCCTCCCCACTAAATTCCTGAAGCAATTTCTTATTCCTGGACTGACACGCTGTCATCTCAAACAGCAGTGGCGGATATTACGCAACATCGACTTCAACAAAGACCAGATTCTCTACTTGATGCAACTCGCCCTCTTCAAAGGGTCTCGCCGAGAAAAAGTCTCGCCGCTACTCTGCCATTTTTTTGACCCCGAAATCTTCACCCAGCGGTTTCATAGGCTCAAATCGATTCCTGGGAATGTCGATCCCTTTCTCTATCTCGATATAAAGACCGAACTTCCAGATCAGCTGCTCTTTCAATATGAGCAACTCTTAGCTCCCTTCGGTCTCAAACTAGCCACCCCCTTCCTTGACTATCGCATGGTTGAGCTCATGGCAAAGATGCCTGAGGAGATAAAAATCGAAGAGAAAACTCCAGCTGCAATGCTACGCAACTATCTGCAACAAGTGGCGCCTGAACTCACCCTTCCTCCAGTCAAGAAGGAGAGCTTGATCTCCAAATGGTGCGCCCTACCTCAATTTCGAGAGCTATTTACCCTGCTCGAAAAAGGACTGTTGGTAGAAGAGGGATTGATCTCAGCAAAATGGCTGCGAAGTTTTCTTCGCTATCCCCATCTCGCCGAGACTACCTTTCGGCAGTTTTGGGCAATCTTGATTCTTGAAATATGGTTCCGCCTCTTTATCCATCAGCCGATCGGTTCACAATCTTTCGATGTCGATCTTAAAGAGTTTCTGCGAAGGAAAATGTAAGTGAAAAAAGCCGGAGAGGACTCAAGGCATAAAATGGTATCCTTAAGGCTGCTATCTTCCGATCCTGACCTAGTTCGGAGCATCTCACTCCCCGAGGTCCCCGGCAACGCAACATTATATCTCAGAAGAGTCTATTTTAACAAGCTGAGAGCGAAGAGCCATTTCTGGATTTAGACCCAATTTTTTGGCCTTAAGAACCATCTCCCAGAGTAGCACCCCCAGTTCCTCTTCATTGGCAAAAGCCGACGTCTCAAGGTGTTCCGACGGTTTGATTTTTCCCGCCAGTTTATAAGCCCGAAGCAGGGCTGGCATCCCCTTTGGTAATCCATCCGTCAATTTCTCGCGTTTAGCCGCTTTCAGCCTCTCCCACTGCTCTTTGACCGCCTCTGCACTCTCAATCTGAGTCTCTCCAAAGACGTGTGGATGGCGGTAGACCAACTTATCGTACATCGTTTCGATCGGATCTTTGGTCTCAAACCGGCTCTCTTTTTCAGCCATCTTGCAAAAGAAAATTACGTTGTAGAGCAGATCTCCGAGCTCTTCGACGAGATGGCCATCGTCCCCTTCATCGATCGCCTCGATCACCTCACACGCCTCTTCAAGCACCGACTCCCGCATCGAAACCAGAGACTGCTCACGATCCCAGGGACACCCTTCCGGTCCCATCAGCTGGTCTGAGAGTTCCAGGAGTTTAAAAAAGGCATCAGCCGCATCTTTATTCATAAACTCACCTTACACAAAAAATGGTGTTGAGAGAGTGAGCGAAGTAGGTGAGATACAAATATCGCGACGATGGCCAACTCCTCGTGAGTTGGGTGAGAAGCGATATGCAGTAGATTGCCTGCTGGAGCCGCTATATCAACGGCATTTTTTGCGTAAGGCGAGTTCATAACGGCATGATGCCAAAAAGAGTTCTATTTTAGCTATTCTGTTTTTGGAAGAAGATCGGTTTGTAACTGCTGCAATTTCCCCCCGACTGAAACCGCACCTCCTCGCTTCGAATCAGCTTTCAAAGCTTGTATTAGAGCATCGTACTGAGTTTTATTAGTTGAAAAATTACATTTAAGATCTTCCAACTTCTGATCTCTAGTTTGTTGGAAACGATTTCTCAGAATTGTCCACAAAGGAATAAAAGGCCCCAGAAAAGGCATGACAACTGGATAGGTATCATAACATAATGCTTTGGCCAAATCACACTGCCAACGATGATTATAAACAGCTGCAAGCACAAGAGTGGCTCCAAAAGTTCCAAATCCTAAAAGAAGGTCACCACCAGGCAATCCCGCGGTAGCCGTAACCCAATAATAGCCCATCGCCCCTCCGATCAAAAGAGTGATAGCTAGAGCAGTCTCTAAGAGCGCTTCTAGCTTCATTCTCACGGGATGATTTTTGGCTTCATTACAAAGATTGACGCTCTTTTGGTATGTCTTGAGCCCGTCGCTCAGTTTCCATATATCAGGAAAGTTGGCCTTGCCCTCAGACACATCCGTCATTACTCCCAACTCAGCTCTTGTAAAAGGAATTTTTGAAGCTGGACCACTCACAACACAAACCTCATTAGTTTGTTAATAACATTAACTCAAATTTAACTATTCAGTTTTTGAAGAAGAATTGTCTGAAAACTGATTCAGTTTTTTTATCCCTCTAACAACGACGAAACGAATGCTCTGTCTTCGGTTGAAGAATAGTGCACAATACTTCCTTTACACCGTTCAAGGCTCCTGTTCATATCGTCCATTTTCTCGCTTTTGGTTGTCTCGAAACGATCTCTCAGAACTTTCCAAACTGGAATAAAAGGCCCAACCACAGGTATAACAATTACAGCCATTCCTCCGGCATCTCCCATCATACAATATAGGTCGTTCACGCCGACTTGCCAACGATAGTCGTAATAACTACCTAGCAGATTACTAGCAACGAATGTTCCAATTCCTAAAAGAACGGCACCGATAGGCAATCCCGCGGTAGCCATAGCCCAACAGCCTATCGACCCTCCAGCCAACAGAGCAATAGCCAGAGCAGTCTCGATAAGTGCTTCTAACTTGATTCTCACAGGATGATTTTTGGTTTCATCACATAATTTCACGCTCTTTTGATATTCCTTTATCCTATAGTCCAATTTCCATATTTCATGGTTATCGGTCTTACCCTTAATCACACTCCGTATTGACCCTAACTCCTCATTGGTGAAAGAAACACCTACAATTGAACTACTCATAATATTTAACCTCGTTAGTTTATTAATAATGTTAACTACACATATTATAAACTAACGCTGCAAAAAAAACAGTGTTTTATTAGATCGAAGACATTAAAAATTTTACTGGTATATCTTTTCCATGCCGTCGAGAGTGTGGCGGAGAGTAAAATTATTTTTTACTCTTTTGTGCCCCTCTTCTCCCATTTGAGGG
>JAAKFT010000022.1 GCA_011064935.1 Chlamydiota bacterium
GTAGTTGAGCGCTTCGATGAGGTGGTCTTCGGAGATGGTCTCCTGTCCCTCGAGATGGGCGATGGTTTGCGCCACTTTTAAGATACGATCGTGGGCTCTGAGGGAGATCCCCATCTGATCGATCGCCTCTCGCAGCAAGCTCTGGCAACCGTTACCTAGCAAGAGTTTTTTTGAACTCGATCTTTGCCTCTCATGGGCGCCTTCCACTCTTTCTCGAATCGTTGCAGAACTCTCACTATTTTTCCCCTCCATGATCTCTCGGTACTTGACCGATGGGACGGTGACATGCATATCGATGCGGTCGAGTAGGGGACCTGAGATCTTGCGGCGATACCGTTCGATCTGGAGTTCGGAGTCGCGGCAGTTCTTTTCTGGGTGGCCATAATAACCACAGGGACAGGGATTCATCGCAGCAATGCAGGTAAAATGGGTGGGAAAGGTGAAGTTGCCACCAGCGCGGCTGATGGTGACTTGCCGATCCTCGAGGGGCTGGCGGAGCACTTCGAGCGCGTTTCTGGAAAACTCCGGAAGTTCATCGAGGAAGAGAATGCCGCCGTGAGCGAGGGAGACTTCACCCGGCTTGGGAACCGTCCCGCCGCCGATAAGTCCGGCATAACTGATCGTATGATGAGGAGAGCGAAAGGGGCGCTGGGTTATGAGGCCTTGATGTTTGGAAGAGAGGCCGGCGATCGAGTGGATTTTGGTTACTTCGAGAGACTCCTCAAGAGTCATTCTGGGCATGATGCCAATCAGTGCTTTGGCGATCATGGTCTTGCCTGTGCCTGGCGGACCGGAGAGGATGACATTGTGTCCACCGGCGGCAGCGATCTCCATAGCTCTTTTAACGTGGGACTGTCCTTTGATATCTACAAAATCTATGGTGGGAGTTCTGGGGTTGAAGAGGTCGTCGGAAATGGAGGAGGGTTGAGGGGAGAGGGAAGAGGGGGAGTGAAAGAAGTGAACAGCTTCCTTCAAGTGGTGGATGGGAAAAATGTCGATACCGTCAACCACTGCTGCTTCAGGAGCGTTGATGGCTGGGATCAGAATCCCTTTTTTTCCATGTTTCCTGGCATGAATGGCGATCGCAATCACTCCGTTGATAGGGCGAACTTCACCACTTAATCCCAGCTCTCCAGCTATGAGATAATTGTTCAGTTGAGAAATGGGGAGATGTCCCAAGCAGCCGAGCAGACCCAGAGCTATAGGCAAATCGTAAATGGCTCCTTCTTTTCGGAGGGCGCCAGGAGCGAGATTGATGGTGGACCGAATAGGGCCAGGTTTGAAACCGCAGTTTTTGATCGCGGCCCATACTCGCTCCTTGGACTCTTTTACGGCAGCGTCTGGGAGCCCGACAATGGTTAGTTGAGTTTTATCTGCTCTGGAGAGATCCACTTCGATGTCGACCGAAATCACTTCTAGGCCAAGAAGGGCTACCCCACAGAGCTGTGTGCAACAATTTTTATCATTCATGGGTGAAGTTGTAGCACGATGAGACAAAATTCACTACTTGAAAGCATGTGTGTTGGAAAGCAAGAAACCGCAGATGCACGCAGATAAGCGCAGATGAATAGGATAGAAAAAACATCAATTTAAAAGGCGGTGTAGCGTAATGCGACACCGCAAATCTATCCTTATCTGCGTTTATCTGCGTGCATCTGCGTCCATCTGCGGTTTCACTCCCTTTTTCCTCGCTTGTCTGTGTGCATCTGCGGTTTCCAGCTTTTCAACAGATCCTCAGGGCAAAAAAATACCCCTCGATTTTAGTCGAGGGGTATAAAAAATCCATCGCCATTTTATTCTATTCTACGGAAATCACATAGTAGGCCGGAAAAGCAAAGTTATTGTTGGGGCGTGGGGTAGCGACGACGGTTACCTGTTTGCCGACCTGATGCTCCAAGTTAACCTTGGTGCTATACAGAAAGGCGACAGGAATGTTCTCGTTTCGGAGAATGAAGTCTCCGGGACGATTTTTAACAGGCTTGGTGTACGGTTCGACTATACCTGAGAGAACTGTTGCGTTGAGCTCTTCCTCTTCGTAGAACTGTTCCAGCGACTTGCCATCATTGGTAACGGCCCAGAGATGAAAGAATGACTCTTCAAGTGGATGCCATACCAACATCTTGTCGTTTACTGAGGAGAGGCCAATAGTTGCCGCAGCTGCTTCGCCAATCGTTGCGATCTCGGCTGAGTTTTGCTTAAGGCCTTTTCCCATTTCAGCCAGTTTGCGTCCTTGATCTGAAGGCGCTCCGTTATTTGTTTCCGAAAAGGCCACTTTTCTCTGTCCATATGTTTCTTGGATGAGAGAGTTAGCTTCGCTAGCTTTTGCGACGATGTCTGAAAATTCTGAGTAGTCGTTTACCAAGGTTTCAAACTTACGGTTGATTCCGTCCAGGTCAATCTCTTGGAAAGGTTTTTGCATTTCAGAGCGGGCGTAGAGAAAGGCGGCATTAAGATGATGGGAGCCTTCTGCTCGTCTTGTTTCCATCTGCGCCAGCATCTCGACAGGGCCGATATTGTTGACGTATTCTCGTGCGACGAAAAAGTGACAGCTATTGGGAGCGTCAATTTCGAGCCACTTATTATTAGTGGAGCACAGCTGGCCTTTGATGTGATCGCCAGAGTTGAGACGGCCAATGATGGGAGCCTCGATATCTGGAAAGAGCCGAACATTGACTCTATCTCCTTCCACTACATTGTCTAAAACAAAAGTGCGGAAAACAAATCCTTTAGTTTCCTTTGAAGGTTGAACGGAGTAATAATCGCCATCTTCGGCAATGATAGCGAAGACTTCGCTGTTGTTGATCTCTCGAACCACGTGGGCCTCTAAACTGGGCTGAGTACGTAAGCGAACCTTGCTCCCGGTGACACGCCCTGTGAAAGGTTGAAAGGGTTGTGCGGGGATCTCTTGCTGGGCAGCTACGCTCTCTTCTTCGGCACAAATGTTAGAAGCAAAAAGACAAAATAGAGAGCACGCTAGCAAATAGTGCTGTTTTTTGGGCATGACAAACTCCTGGTATAATACTACTTCGCTTTTTACCGCTTCTCTACGAATAGTGCAAGAGAAATTCTTAGCTAGATAGAACAGCACGAATGTGTTCGCAATGAGATTCCCCACAAGTACAACCAACGGGTGATCCCAGAAAGACGTTGTAATGCTCTTGTGCATCAAGTGGGTTGGTTACAGTGTAGAGGTTTTCGCCGCTTTGAGCGATGTCCCAAGTGCGAAACTTGAGATCTTCATCGCTCACAATCTCCTCATCTCCTTCTACTTTTTCTTCCCCATTGTGAATAGCCCGCGCTACTTGACAGTGCATGCAGTTACAGTGAGGTTCGGCTTTTGGGAAGTTTTTCAGGTCTCCACCAGTCATAATCTGCGCGATGCCGGCAATTTTCTGAATAAGCTCGGCCGGAAGGTCTGGAGCATCTCCTTGAGAAGAGTTGTGCTGTAGGACATTTTCTACCCCTTCCATTCCGTCAGGCATTCCCAACTTGATCGGGAATGAGGCGATTTGGTCAGGAGATAGGCCCGTCAGGTTTTGAATAAATGCCGCAGGTGATTTTGAGAGCTCTTCCTTTTGGCCACTCGATTTTTCAAGATGTTTCAAATGAGCGGCAAAGATAATCTCGAGCAGCGAGCTGTCGAGATCAGGGATTTTAATCACTTTGCTATCAGAGAGATGGATAATAAGTATTAGCTTCTCCGTCGAGGAGGGGTCGCTCTCCGTCTGCATCGAGGAAACTTGATCCCAACTTGTTGAGATAAAAGGTGGTATGCAGAGAAGCTGTTCGTTAATTTTGAGTTTCATAATATTATTCCTCTCTCATGGAGGGTTTGTTCATGTTATGCTTATAATTTAACAGTTTGTCAATTTTCAAGCAAGTATTTTTAGCACTCGCTGCAATAGAGTGCTGAGTTTTGTCGTAATTTACTGACTGTAATATATATAAAAATTTTTGATTGCCAATTTTAAAACGAAACTATAAGGTGCGGATCTTATACAGGAGGGAATATGTCAAAAAAAAACTACGTCATTGATACCAATGTTTTGCTTCATGATCCGGATGCCCTTTCAGATTTTGAAGGGAACAATATCATCATACCGCTAGCGGTCCTCGAGGAGCTCGATTCGATGAAGCGATTTCGTGACGAGCTAGGCAAGAGTGTTCGGGCAGTTTTGCGCTTTTTTGACTCTCTCAAAGAGTTAGGTAAGGGAGATCTTCGCACTGGGGTTAAGATGCCCAATGGAACGACTATTCGCATCCAACTGGAGACCAGAGCCAAGGTCAGTCCTGAGTTTGCCCTCTCTCTTTCAAGCAACAAGTACCGCATCTTGATGGCGGCCTACGTTCTCTATGAGAAAGGGGAGCCGGTCGTCTTTGTTTCTAAGGACCTCACGATGAGGGTAAAGGCAGAAGCGATCGGGCTGGAGGTCCAGGACTATGAGAATCAGAAATTCTCCTATGATAGTATCTACAAAGGATATCGCTCTATAGAACTCTCGAAACATGATATCGACCACTTCTACAAAGATGGCAGGCTTTCGCTGCCCAATGAGACCTTTTTGCCCAATGAATATTGCATTTTCACGAGTCCTGAGAAGTCGAGCGCGGTTGGCAAGTATGATGCAAAGTCGGGTCAGGTCGTTTCACTACTTCAGATAAAATCCGACATATGGGGGATCTCTCCTCTGAACGTAGAGCAGCGGTGCGCTCTCGATCTCCTGATGAGAGAAGAGATCAAGCTCACTACTCTGATCGGTCCTGCCGGTACCGGCAAGACACTTCTGGCGCTCGCCGTAGGACTCCGCAAGGTCTTTGATGAGGGAGCCTATACCCGCATATTGGTCAGTCGGCCCATTGTTCCGTTAGGACGTGACATTGGTTATCTTCCAGGTCTTAAAGAAGAAAAGCTCCTTCATTGGATGCAGCCTATCTATGACAATCTCGATATACTCTGCGGATCTTCTGGGGATGAACCCAATGAGACGCTCCGCTGGGTTACTGACAGCAAAAAACTTGAGATGGAAGCGGTCACCTATATCCGCGGACGTTCCTTTCCAAAAATCTATATGATTATCGACGAAGCCCAAAACCTCACCCCCCACGAAGTCAAAACGATCATCTCCCGCGCGGGCTCAGGTACCAAGGTCGTTCTCACGGGAGATCCGACTCAGATAGACAATCCCTATCTAGACAAAGATTCTAACGGCTTGACTTACAGCGTAGGCTGTTTCAAAGAGAAGAAGATTTTTGGGACCATCTTTATGGAGAAAACAGAGCGTTCAGAGCTCGCAGCTCTCGCAGCAGAAGTGATGTAATTTTTCTTTATAAAAATTTTATTTTAGCGTAGAACTGTTCCTTAATATTCGAGGAAAACGGTTATGCGGCTACTTCTGTTCTTACTTTTCATATCAACACCCTTGATGGGGGCAACTCCCAAATCCCTTTCGTTTAATAGTACCCAAGGGTTATTCAACGTTGGCCCTACCCAATATGTCACTGATGATGCAGGCAATACACTCGCTGTTTGGAGCGTGAATAATGGCCGGAATATTATTCTCCAAGCTGCCTATAAGCCAATAGGAAGCGACTGGCAAGTTTCCGGTAGTCCGCTCGATCCCAGCCAGTCGGTCTCGTACTTCTATGGTTCAGTCATCGATTGGACAGTAGAGATGGATCGAGAGGGCAATGTCGTTGTTATCTGGCGGATTTTTAATGGTTCAAAAATTGTTGTGCAAGTCAACTACCGTGCTATTGGTGGAAGTTTCTCTACTGCCGGAGATCCTCGTTTCCAAGCGAATTTTCTCAACGACTACCGTTATAGTATTACCTCCCTTCCACAAGTGGGGATAGGCAATGGAAATGCGGTCATCTTATGGTTCGTTAATAATGGCTGGAACAATGTCCTTCAAGCCTCTACCAAATCCGCTGCGACTGGTTTTTCGCAGCCTGGAGACCCTACACTTCCCAGCAATGTACTCAATTTTCTCACCTATCAGACTGGCCGTTTCAATATCACTACGACACCACTCTTCTTTGTGGATAAAGATGGGAATGCAATTGTGACATGGCAGCTCAACAATCGTGTTATCGGTCCGCAGGTTCAGGTGGTGCAAGCAGTTACCAAATTTGTGGGGGCATCTTTTGAAATAGCTGGAGACCCACAAAGACAGGAGAACATTCTCTCTCCAGTCAACTTCAGTATTTCTTCGCTAGAAGAATCAACCATTGGCTCGGGAAACGCGACGGTTTTCTGGAAAAGAGTGGACCAGACGACCCGTAATCTGATTTTGCAGGCTGCCTTTAAGCCAATCAATGGTGTGTGGGAAAAACCACCCCTCAATTAATTAATCTGATGAGTTTTTTTCGATATCACACCCTATCTTCAGAAGAAGAAGCCATTATCAGTGATAAACAGACCGAAAGACCGGGAAGCGGCAGTTATGATCAATTCGACCAGGTCGGGGTTTATGTTTGCAAGCGCTGCGATGCTCCTCTCTATCTTTCCAAAGATAAATTTCATTCCGGCTGCGGTTGGCCAAGTTTTGACGATGAGATCGAAGGGGCTGTTGAGAGAACCGTTGATGAAGATGGGAGACGCATTGAAATACGATGTAAGCAGTGCGGAGCTCATTTAGGACATGTTTTTAGTGGAGAAGCGTCGACCCCCAAGAATACCAGACACTGCGTCAACTCTTTTTCTCTCGCTTTTGTGCCTGCCTTCACCAAAGAGGGGTATGAACGCTCTCTCTTTGCTGGGGGGTGTTTTTGGGGTGTAGAGCAGCTGCTAAAAAGCCAGCGAGGAGTGATTAAGACGACTGTGGGTTATTGTGGTGGCCATGTTGTTGATTCAACTTATCAGGAGGTTTGCACAGGGGAGACAGGCCATGCAGAAACCGTTGAGGTCATTTTTGATCCATCGATTATCGATTATGAATCTCTCGCGAAGCTTTTTTTCGAAATTCACGACCCGACTCAAAAATTGCGGCAAGGACCTGACGTCGGCACCCAATACCGTTCAGCCATCTTCTATCTAACAGAAAAACAGAGACAAACGGCTGAAAAGCTCATCAACTCTCTCAAAAAGAACGATCTGCAAGTGGTCACAGAGCTTGTTCCTGCTAGACCGATTTACAGCGCCGAGGAGCATCATCAGCACTACTATGATAAAACTGGAAAAGAGCCCTATTGTCATCAAAGAGTCAAAAGATTTTAAAGAGCTTCTATTTAAGCCCGAGCTTTTCGTGGTCGACTAACCCGTCCTTTCGGTGATTTTGCTCTAGAATCAAACCGCCGATTGGCGCCAGGGCGAGAATGAGGACGCTTCGAACGCGGCGATGGGCGCTGCTTAGCACGGGGCTCTAGGCCTGCAATCTCTGCAATCTCGATCCGCTGTCCTGTAAATTTTTCGATCTTTTGCAGCATAAATGCATCATGTCCCGCCGCAAAAGAGAGTGCTGTTCCCTTAGCCCCAGCCCGTCCAGTACGCCCAATGCGATGAACATAGTCCTCAGCACTATTTGGGAGATCAAAGTTGATGACATGAGTGATCGACTGCACGTCGATGCCTCGGGCAGCAACATCAGTCGCCACGAGTACTTTGATCTTGCCATTCCTCAACTGCGTAATCGTTCGCGTCCGCTGTCTTTGATTCATATCACCATGCAAGGCTGCCGCCTGATAACCCTTCTCCTGCAACTCCATAACAAGCTGACTGGCGTGTCGTTTTGTTGAAGTAAACACAATGGCATAGTCAACATCATCTTCATTCAAAATGTGGTCGAGAAGACGATTTTTATGATGAAGATTATCAACGTAATGGAGTTTCTGAATGATATTGTCAGGTTTTGCTTGCCCGCCATGAACAATGATCTCCATAGGTTTGTCCATAAGCCGCTCTGATAACTTGATGACACTCCCTTGCAATGTCGCAGAAAATAACAATGTCTGTCGCGAAGGTGGCGTCGCCTTGACAATCTGCTCGACTGACTCAGAAAACCCCATATCTAACATGCGGTCTGCTTCATCAAGAACTAGCGTTTCTAGGCGAGAAAAGTCCATCTTGCGTCGATCGATGTAATCAATAAGACGTCCGGGAGTAGCAACAAGAATATCGTAAGGACGAGAAAGTTTACGCATCTGGGCATGATATGGAACACCACCCACAACACAAACAGTTTTTACGCCGCGCATATATTTACTGTATTTCTCTGCCTGCGTAGTGATTTGCATGGCAAGTTCTCGAGTAGGAACAAGAATAAGGATTCGAGGTCCATGGCCAGCTTTCTTCGAAGGATCGGACAAACGATGAAGGGCTGGCAGTAGAAATGCTGCTGTCTTTCCCGTTCCCGTGTGTGCCGAAGCTCTGATGTCAAAGCCTTTCATGATTTTGGGTATTACATTTAATTGAACCTTTGTGGGCTCAGAATATCCTGCCTCAGCAACTGCCTCGAGGATGTTAGGATGTAAGCTAAAGTTGTCAAAACTCATTATTTAATCGTTGGTTTGGTTTTTTTGGTTTTAAGTATTAAGATCCTAACACGTTCTAGGGATATAAAGATATATTATTACTCACATTGTCCAGATATTGCAGGTTCAACATTTCCTCTGAGAGGAGATGTTGAGATATACTAAGAAAAAATTGACTCAATTCAGGGCTTCTCAAAATTTGCAGCTCATATTATAAGGTCACTATATGACACGGATTTTTTTTCTTCTGTTTTTAGCCATCGCATCTTTAGAGGCAGCTCAAACCCCTGGAGAGGGACTCAAAAGACTTCAAAAGGGTAACAAACGGTTTGTGGATGAGGCTCTGCTTCATCCCGATAGAACAGAAGAGAGAAGACTCTCTCTAGTTGAGGCGCAGTCTCCCTACGCAGTGATAGTGACTTGTTCAGATTCTAGAGTAGTTCCAGAAGTAATCTTTGATGAGGGCCTCGGCGATCTCTTCGTGATCAGAGTTGCCGGTAATGTTGTTGGACCGACTGAGCGCGAGAGTGTCGAATATGCTGTAGATCATCTCGGGCCTGTGATCGTGGTAGTCATGGGACATGAGAAATGTGGTGCTGTCGAGGCGGTCATCGAAGGGCAGATCCGAGATATTCCTGAAATTGCTGCTTTTATTAAACCATCTGTGAAAGAAGCGAAAAGCATGAAATCCGCTGATCTGTTGAGACTCTCCACAGAGCTCAATGCTCTAAAAATGCGCGCACTTCTCCTCAAGTCATCAATTGTAGATAAAAAAGTAAGAGCCAAGTCCATTGCTGTACATGCAGCTTTCTACAATCAACAAACCGGTGTTGTTGAGTTCTTAGGGCCCGTACAGAAATAATTTACCTATTTCTGCTAACACACCATCTTCATCAACTATATCAGAAACACCCAAGTTATTTCTTTCCGAGCCCTTAGATTGACCTATTTTACTCCTCTGCGCTGTCCTTGGGCCGCACCTCTTCGGTTTGACTGCTTCCCGCGTGTTTTGCCGAACGAGTTCGATTTACCACTCGATCCCGGTGAGTATGGGCGTGTATAGCTAGTGGAGTGACGATTTTTAGCATTACCAGAGGAGTGCCCCTTGCCACCACCGCGTGCTCTCTGAATAGGCTCTGGCTTGATTGATAGGTCCGGTTCATAACCAGGAACCACCATCTTTGGCAATTCACGCTTGATCAGGAGTTCTATATCTCGCAGGAGTTTGTGCTCGTCGACACATACCAGTGACATTGCCTCGCCTTTGCAGCCAGCTCGACCGGTACGACCGATGCGATGTACATAATCTTCAGGTACACTTGGTAGTTCGAAGTTTACAACGTGCGGCAACTGGTCGATATCCAGGCCGCGAGCTGCGATGTCAGTCGCAACGAGAACGCGCACACTACCATTCTTGAAATTCGATAGCGCCTGCGTGCGTGCCCCCTGGCTTTTGTTGCCATGGATTGCGGCAGCGCTGATTCCATCTGTTTCCAGTTGTTTGCTCAGACGATTGGCGCCGTGTTTGGTGCGCGTGAAGACCAGCACCTGCCGCCAGTTCTGGGAATCAATCAGATGAGACAGTAGTTCGCGCTTGCGCTCGCGGTCAACAGGATGTATCAGCTGCTCCACATTTTCCGATGCAAGGTTGCGGCGAGCTACTTCGATCATTACCGGCGAATTTAGCAAGTTGTCGGCGAGTTTTGTGATGTCCCTGGAGAGGGTCGCCGAAAACAGCAGATTCTGTCGCTCTTTGGGCAACAGCTTGAGGATCTTGCGGACGTCGTGAATAAAGCCCATATCCAGCATACGGTCAGCTTCATCCAGCACCAGTATCTCGACCTGGGAGAGATCAACGGTCTTCTGGTTGGCATGATCCAGCAGACGGCCCGGAGTGGCCACTAGGATGTCCACGCCGTGACGCAGTTTTGCAATCTGCGGATTAATCTTGACCCCTCCGAAGATTACGGTGGATTTTAGGGGCAAATATTTACCATAAATTTCGACGCTTTCACACACCTGGGCAGCCAGTTCGCGTGTTGGAGTAAGGATCAGCGCACGCACGGGACGAGGTCCTTTGCCCAGAGTTTGCTTGATTAGGCGCTGCAGTAAAGGCAGGACAAATCCGGCGGTTTTGCCGGTTCCGGTTTGCGCACCACCCATGATATCTCGTCCTTCAAGGATGAAAGGGATAGCTTGAAGTTGGATCGGGGTGGGTTCGGTATAACCTTGCTTGGAAACCGCACGGATTAGTTCGGCCAAGAGACCGAGAGACTCAAATGACATGATAGAATGCTCCTAAATCGGCCTGCAAGGCTTATGCCAATGATCGATCCAGGCAGCATATTATTAATTTACCGAGGTTATACCTCGAAAAGGTGAGGCGCAGATCGAAAATGCGCCTTTGTCGTATAGTAATGGTAACATTGTATTTCCCATGTTTTTAAATATCAAGTAGTAATAAAACTTTTTAACCGATGAGAGCGATGGGGACAGTCCCGCAGCTCTCATCGGCTAAAAAAAAGACAGGCCATTGATGCTGCCGTTTCATAATACTATTAATTTTTTTAAACTCGTGGATGAAAACTGTGATATCAAGGTAGCCTATGCTTTAGGGACAAAAAACGTAATTTTGTCTCAAGAATTGTAAACCCTTTAGGAGTTCCTCGATGATATTTAATGCGATATTTGTTTTTTTTCTAAGCTTTCTCATTTTCACCTCAGAAATAACTGCATGTACCGGCATTTTGTTGAAAGCTGATGATGAATCGATAGTCACAGGAAGAACTGTCGAATTCGGTAGTGATATTGAAATGAGCGTTGCAGTCATTCCGAGGAATTTTAAATTCACTGGAAATATACCCAATGGGAATGGAATGGCATATACATCCAAGTATGCGGCTGTTGGGATTTATTGTTTTGATAATAAGGTTCTCATGGATGGCATGAATGAAAGGGGACTCTCGGCTGCAGCATTTTATTTCCCAGGGTTTGCACAATATGCGAAAATAACAACGGATAATCAAACAAACGCCCTCTCTCCTGTCGAATTTCCAAATTGGATTCTCACTCAATTTGCCACAATTGAAGAGGTAAAAGCTGCGCTGCACTCGGTGGTGATTGCACCAACAATCTTAAGCAATTGGGGCGCCACGCCTCCTCCTATGCATTATATCGTGTATGACCAATACGGAAAAAGTATTGTCATTGAACCGATTCATGGGACTTTAGAGACGTATGAGAATGAACTTGGAGTGCTTACAAATTCTCCTGCCTATGATTGGCATCTGGCGAACCTGCGTAATTTTATTAACTTAACTCCTTTCAATGTGGAGCCTATACACTTAAGAGGCTTGGAATTAGCGCCCTTTGGCCAAGGGGCAGGGATGGTTGGTTTACCCGGTGATTTTACGCCTCCCTCAAGATTTGTGCGAGCAGCCATTTTTTCTGCTGCTGAAATCCCCTCGAAAAATTCCGATGAAGCAGTGAGTCAGGCATTTCATATTCTCAATCAATTTGATATTCCCGCTGGGCTTGTTCGACAAAAAGATCAGACAAGCTTCTCGGTTGATTACACCTTGTTAACTTCCGTAAAGGATCCTAATGCGATGAAATATTACTACAGGTCCTATGCCGATCAAACAATAAGATTCATAGATTTAAAGCAATTTGATCTAGATGGAAAGACCATTAAGAGCGTGAAGGCGGAAGGAATGCAAAAAAGTTTTGATGCATCTTCTATATTGCGTTAGAGGGTGTCGTCAATTATTTACCGTCTTCAATAGGAACTTTTCAGTGGTCAAATCTCAAAATTCCCGTTATTCTACCTCATTCCTCTTGTACGTATACCCTAGTAAGGGGGTTCAACTCAGCCATTAGCTGGAGAAAATGGGATGATATGTCTTTAAAACGGCCCTATAAGCTCGGTCCATTGACTTTACCTTCGAATGTTTTCAGTGCCCCCTTGGCTGGGTGTTCTGATTGGCCTTTTCGCAAAATGATCGCTAAATACAGCCCCGGCTTAATCTACTGTGAAATGGTAAAGATGGAGGCCATGATACATGGAAACCCTCAAACCTCTCAATTGTTAGAATATGAACCTTCTATGCATCCCATCGGGGCCCAAATCTGCGGCAGTAGCCCAGAAATGGCCGAAGTGTGTGCCACAATGATCGAAGATTTGGGGTTTGATACTATCGATTTGAACTGCGGTTGTCCGGTCGACAAGATAACGAAAGATGGCAGCGGTTCCGGTATGCTGAAAAATCCCGATCTGATTGGTGAGGTCCTTAGCCGCATGGTCGCTGCTGTCGACATCCCTGTGACGGTTAAAATCCGTGCTGGATGGGGCTCCGATAGTATTGTGGGTCCTGAGGTCACCCGAATAGCTGAGCAGGCTGGAGCTGTTGCTATTTGTGTGCATGGAAGGACACGTTCACAAGCTTATAAAGGGCCTGCAAATTGGGATTACATTCGCGATTGCAAGCAAGCAGCTAATCATATTCAAGTGATAGGCAACGGAGATATCTTGGATGGATTGAGTGCAGAGAAGATCTTTGCACATACTGGGTGCGATGCGATTCTGCTTGCTCGAGGTAATATGGGAAAGCCCTGGCTAACCGATGATATTTATCGCCATCTCTCCGGAGAGCCACCCCTTATTCGCACAGCTATTGATTCACGCGATGCGTTTTTAGAGCATTTGGAGCATATCCTTTCTTATAGAGATGCGCGTAAAGCTGTTTTTGACTTAAGAAGGGTGGGATGCTGGTTTTTACGCAATATCAAGGGGGCCCGTACGCTTCGCCATACGATAACTCGCTCTAAATCCGCTCTCGAGATTCGCCAAATGATCAACGACTATCCTTGGCATGAGTGTGAGGTCACTAAGGCACAATCAGGAGGGATCGTTGAAAGAACGGTCAATTCTCCTTTAGAAATTTAAGTTTATTTATGATAGATGGTATTACTTAGAGTAAAGGGTGGATCAAATAGAAGCGCTTACCTTTTCGAATAATATCGACACAATGATCTTCCAAAACTATCCCGTAGGATAAGAATGTGTTATTCAGCAGAAGCAAGTTTCACAGCGGCAGCGGTCCTGGCTGTTGTTGGAATCGTTCTTGTAAGAAGGTTTTACAACAGCAAAAAAATATTTCTGGCGCTCATCCCACTCTTTTTTGGTATTCAGCAGTTTGCTGAAGGAATTGTGTGGATAGGACTGAAAAGCGACTCTTTTCCTACAGGGTATAGCCTTCACGCGCAGTACCTTTATTTGTTTTTCGCCGAGATGTTCTGGCCTGTTTGGATACCACTTGCCTTTGCATTGGTAGAAAAAGTTTTTTGGCGTCGAGCAGTGATGCGGCTGTTGATTGTTATAGGCTTAGGATTTTTCTTTTATGCCGGATATAATTTTATTGTTCATGGAGTTGCAAAAGCCCTGATTGCAGGACACAGCATTAACTATGGGCCGGTTCGTTTGTTTTATCGGACATTGTATGGCATCGTCACAATGGTGCCTTTCTTTGTATCAAGCATCCGAAAAATGTGGATTTTAGGCATCGCAAACGTACTTGCTTTTGTACTTGCAAGTATGTTTTATAATTGTGCGTTTATGTCAGTATGGTGTGCTGCAGCAGCTGTCCTGGCTATAGGATTACTTTTCCTTCTTAAAAACTCACCTTCCGCAAAAAATCCCTGACCGTGAAACGGCTTGAAAGGTTCGCCTTCGTCTTGATAGCAAAAATTTGACCCAATCCAAGGCCTTTTGCGTTTTGAAACATTCGTCTTGTGGGCGGAGAGACGCGTTCAGAACTTTTGATTGGGCGGTGTCTCAGATTCAGAGCTGGTATTCGGAATTTTTGACGAGAGTTCCATCGTCGCCAAACCGGCCTTAACCATTTTATAAGCAGTTGGATAAATTAATTTATATTTGTGATGATGTGCGTAATCGTTTTACATGTATATGCATTAGCAGGTACAATGCGACACCTATGCTAAAGTGTATAGGTCCCGTGGGTATAACTTGAAAATATATCCGTGGGAATTTTTTTCGTCCCTAAAAGAGAGAAATTCAAGTGGCAAAATCCAAAGGTACAGTAAAGTTTTTCAACACGCAAAAAGGTTTCGGATTCATCACGCCTGACTCGGGTGGTAAGGATTTATTCGTTCATCTCAACAGTCTTACAGGAAGCGCACAAACGCTAAGCGAAGGACAAAAAGTTGAGTACGTCGAAGAAGAAGGACGTAAAGGTCCGGAAGCTAAAGAAGTTGAAGGTCTATAGGGTCTCAGGGTCAGACCCGGCATTCGGGTATTTGACGAGACAAAAAAAAGCAGAACCAACCGGTTCTGCTTTTTTTTATCGATGGAGGTGGTTGGACGCGTTCAGAACTTTTGATTGGGTTCGTATAGCCGAAAAATGGCCGTATTTTTGCAAAACAAACGTCTTGGAGGTGGAGAGGCGCGTTCAAAACTTTTCGATGGGAAAAAGTTCATGATTCTCTTCTTCGGTTAGCCCTTTGTTATTTCCTAGAGTATGTTTGATG